>DAONAB010000280.1:0-4388 GCA_035400805.1 Nitrospira sp.
GGCCATTGGGGGACGACGCCGGGGCTGAATTTTATCTATGCCCATCTCAATCGCATCATCAAGGCACAGGATCTTCCCGTCCTCTACATTGCCGGACCAGGCCACGGCGGTCCCGGACTGGTCGCCAATGTCTATCTCGAAGGCACTTATAGCGAAGTGTATCCAAACGTCTCGCAAGACGAAGCGGGGCTGCAGCGGCTGTTCAAACAGTTTTCCTTCCCCGGCGGCATTCCGAGCCATGTCGCGCCGGAAACGCCCGGCTCCATTCACGAAGGCGGCGAGTTGGGATATTCCCTGGCCCATGCTTATGGGGCGGCGTTCGACCATCCGGAGTTGCTCGTGGCCTGTGTGATCGGCGACGGCGAGGCGGAAACCGGTCCGCTGGCAGGCAGTTGGCACGGGAACAAGTTTTTAAATCCGGTCCGTGACGGCGCGGTGCTGCCCATTCTCCACTTAAACGGCTACAAAATCGCCGGACCGACCGTGTTATCGCGCATGCCGCCGGATGAGCTGGAGTCGCTCTTGATCGGCTATGGCCACCAGCCGTTTTTTGTCGAAGGTGATGACCCGGCGACGATGCATCAATTGATGGCGTCCACGCTGGACGAAATCGTGGCGACCATCCGGCGTATTCAACAAGACGCGCGATCCAATGGCTTCACCCGCCGGCCGCGCTGGCCCATGATCGTGTTACGCACGCCGAAGGGGTGGACCGGCCCGAAGGAGGTGGACGGGAAGTTGACGGAAGGGACCTTCCGTTCCCACCAGGTGCCGATGGGCGAGATGGATAAGCCCGGGCATGTCGAGTTGTTGGAGCGCTGGCTGAAAAGTTACAAGCCCGAAGAATTGTTCGACGACACAGGCAGGCTGGTGCCTGACCTCGCCTCGCTGGCACCGACCGGTGACCGGCGCATGGGCGCCATCGCCTGCTCGAATGGCGGCATCATCCTGCGCGATCTCCACATGCCGGATTTCCGGCAGTACGCCGTGCCGGTAGTCAAGCCGGGCGCGGACGAGACGGAGGCCACGAGGGTGCAGGGACTGTTTCTTCGCGATGTGATGAAACTGAATATGCACAACTTCCGGATCTTCGGGCCGGATGAGACGGCCTCCAACCGGTGGGGCGCGGTGTTTGAAGTGACCGACCGTTGTTCGACGGAGGACATTCTCCCGACCGACGACCATGTGTCCCACAATGGGCGGGTCATGGAGATTTTGAGCGAACACCTCTGTCAGGGCTGGCTCGAAGGCTACCTGTTGACCGGCCGCCACGGGTTTATGAATTGCTATGAGGCGTTTATTCACATCGTCGATTCCATGTTCAACCAGCATGCCAAGTGGTTGAAGACGTCGCGCGAAATTTCCTGGCGGCGGCCGATCGCGTCGCTCAATTACCTGCTGACGTCGCATGTGTGGCGCCAGGACCACAATGGATTCAGCCACCAGGATCCGGGCTTCATCGACCATGTCGTGAATAAGAAGGCCGAAGTGATTCGCGTCTATCTGCCGCCTGACGCCAACACGCTGCTGTCGGTGACCGACCACTGCCTGCGCAGCCGCAACTATGTGAATGTGGTCGTCGCGGGGAAACAGCCGGCGCCGCAATGGCTGGATATGGAGTCCGCGATTCTCCATTGCACGGCGGGCATCGGCATCTGGGAATGGGCCAGCAACGACCGTGGGAGCGAACCCGATGTCGTCATGGCCTGTTGCGGCGACGTGCCCACCATGGAGACGCTGGCGGCCGTAGAAATTCTGCGTGTGGCCCAGCCCAATTTGAAGGTGCGCGTGGTGAACGTCGTCGATCTCATGAAGCTGCAGCCGGCCAGTGAACACCCGCACGGCATGTCCGACAAGGAGTTCGATGCGCTGTTCACGACCGATAAGCCCATCATCTTCGCGTTCCATGGGTATCCCTGGCTGATCCACCGGCTCACCTATCGGCGCACGAACCATCACAATCTGCACGTCCGCGGGTATAAGGAGGAGGGGACAACCACCACGCCGTTCGACATGGTTGTGCTGAACGACCTCGACCGGTTCCATCTCGTGGCCGACGTCGTGGACCGTGTGCCGCAACTCGGCGCGCGCGCCGCCTACCTGAAACAGGAGATGCGCGACAAGCGCATGCAGCACAAGCAGTATATCGAGCTGCACGGCGCCGACATGCCGGAGATCAAGAACTGGAAGTGGAGCGGAAAGCGCTGACACTATGGCGACACCAACGGTGGTCGTGCTCTTCGATGTCGACAATACGCTGCTGGACAATGACCGGATCGCGGCCGACCTCACGCAACATTTAGATGAGGAAATCGGGACCAGAGGTGAGCGGCAGTACTGGGCCATCTTCGAAGAGTTGCGGGAGCAGCTGGGGTACGTCGACTATCTCGGCGCGCTTCAACGGTATCGGCAGGCCTATCCGCGCGACCCGCATCTGCTCACGCTCTCACGGTTTCTGCTGAACTATCCCTTCGCCGAACGCTTGTTTCCGCAGGCCTGCGATGTGGTGCGGCACGCGGCGGCGTGGAGCAGGCCGGTCATCCTGTCCGATGGCGATGTGGTGTTTCAGCCGCGCAAGATCGATCGCTCCGGCTTGTACGAGGCCGTGGAGGGCAATGTCCTGATCTACATTCACAAGGAGAAAGAACTGGACGATGTCGAGCAGCGGTATCCGGCCGACCACTATGTCCTGGTCGACGACAAGTTACGCATTCTCACCGCGGTGAAGGCCTATTGGGGAGAACGGGTGACGACGGTGTTTCCACGTCAGGGGCACTTTGCGACCGACCCCGAGGTGTTGCGGAGCTTTCCGGCCGCCGATTTGTCGATCGAGTGTATTGGCGATTTGTTGAAGTTGGATCAGTCGGCGTTGCGTGCGGCTGCGCGACAGCGCTGAGTGCACACACCGGGGCCATGCGATTGACATCGTTGCGGCCGAATCGTAGCCTACGCATTCCACCTCCAACAGGGGAGGGCATTGATGACGCGCGAACATTCCCGCGAATCACTCTGGTCCACCCCGCTCGGCCGGCGTCAGCTGTTGAAGCGGCTGGGCCTGGCCGGTTCTCTCCTGGCTCTTGGGGCTTCCGGCCCTATGGCCGAGGCTTTCGCCAGCGATCTCGCACCATCCGGAACAGCCACCGGTGAGATCCCGCTTCGCCCGCTGGGAAAGACCGGCGTGAAGGTGTCGGCGATGTGTTTCGGCGGCGCCCATTGGGGGCGCAACCCCGACGATGCCGAAGCCATTCGCATTCTGCACGAGGCCATCGATGCCGGCATGACCTTCCTCGACAACGCCTGGGAATACAACGGTGGACGCAGCGAAGAATTGATGGGGAAGGGCCTGCAGGGCAAGCGGCAGCAGGTGTTCCTCATGACCAAGGTCTGCTCGCATGGACGCGACAAGAAGGTGGCCATGCAGCAACTGGAGGAGTCACTGCGCCGCCTTAAGACCGACTATCTCGATCTCTGGCAGATTCACGAAGTGGTGTACGAAGACGATCCCGATCGGCATTTCGTCCCGCACGGCGCTGTCGATGCGTTGCTGGAGGCGAAGCAGCAGGGGAAAGTGCGATTCGTCGGCTTCACCGGCCACAAACACCCGAAGATTCATCTCAAGATGCTGGCGCACGGCTTCCCGTTCGATGCCTGCCAGATGCCGTTGAATGTGTTCGACGGCACCTACCGCAGTTTTGAGCACGAGGTGCTCCCGGTGTTGGCACAGCGCGGGATCGCCGCCCTCGGCATGAAGAGCCTGACCGGCAACGCGGAGCCGATTAAACAGGGGATCGTCACGCCTCAAGAGGCGATTCGGTATGTGTTGAGTTTGCCGATCGCGTCGTTGGTGAGCGGGATTGATTCGCCGCAGGTCCTCAAGCAGAACCTCGACATTGTTCGCCGCTTCAGCCCGATGACAGTGGCCGAAATAGAAGGGGTGCGCGCGCGGGTCGCCACGTACGCGATGGACGGCCGGTTCGAACTGTTCAAGTCCACTAACCGGTATGACGGCCCTATCGGCCGCCAGCAGCACGGAATCTCGTAGGCGGTTCGAGGATTTCTCGGCTAGCCTGCGACCGTCCTTCCGACGAAGGCACTCATCTCATCCGTTCACCGCCAGCCTACCACCCCGAATCCTGATGCCCCCAGCAGCACATACATGAATCTGACCGTGCGTTCCCGATGGCCCACTTCGAGTCGGTGAGCTGCCGACGACCGGTGTTGCCGCTGGTTCGAGAGTCTTCCCGCGGTTCAACGAAACGTCGATCGTATTGGTTCCGGAAAACGACGTAGGTCGGGATCTCGGCGGCGTGAATGACAGGGCAGTGCGGTCTGAATTGATTCGCCGCAGGTCCTCAAGCAGAACCTCGACATTGTTCGCCGCTTCAGCC
>DAONAB010000281.1:0-4377 GCA_035400805.1 Nitrospira sp.
TCAACACAGGGACGACCATCGTGACCTTTCTGATGGTCTTTCTGATTCAGAACACCCAGAACCGGGATAGTGCCGCCACGCAGCTGAAACTGGATGAGCTGATTCGCTCCACGCGCGGGGCACACAATGCCCTTCTGGATTTGGAGAAACTCAGCTCGACAGATCTCGAAGAGCTTCGGGTTCTCTATCAGAAATTGGCGGAGCAAGCCCGGCGGGAAAAGAAAGGCGGATGGGATGATACGGATACGCCGGAACTCAACAAGGTCTAAGTTCGGCTAAGGCGCCGTGCCCTCCTTCCGCTTCACTGGCGTCAGATCACTGGTAGCCGGTCCGTTCAACACCTTGCCGAAGGGGTCGAAACGCGATCCATGACAAGGGCAATCCCATGTGTGCTCCGAATGGTTCCAGGTCACAATGCAGTTGAGATGGGGACAGACGGCTGAACAGGTGTGGAGCGCTCCGTCGGCATCCCGATAGGCCGCAATTTTTGTCAGGCCCTCTCTGAGCACGGCACCCTGATCGTGAAGGATATCCTCCTCGCGTTCAACATCGCCCTTGGTCACCCAATCGGTATATTGTGCCATCACATTCAGAGACTCTCGCACAAATTCTCCCATCGCCCGTACCGGCTGGCGAGACGGACTGTAGAGAGAAGCCCAGGCTGAGTCCCGGCCCATGATGAGATCGGTGAGGAGCAGCCCCGCAATGGTCCCATGGGTCATGCCCATGCCGCAGTCACCTGTCGCAATGTAGATATTGTCGGCATCGCCGGGATTTCTGCCAATAAACGCCAAGCCATCAACCGATTCCATCACTTGCCCCGACCACCGATAGATCACGGCATCCATAGCAGGATAATGCCGACGCGCCCAGGCTTCCAGACGGCCATAGCGAAGTTCGGCATCGTCGGCCTGTCCGGCCTTATGGTCTTCGCCGCCGACGATGAGGAACAGTTCATCGCCGCCTCCCGGTAATGCGTGGCGCTCAGTCCGTACATAATGGTAGGGGTCCTGAGTATCCCACCACAGAGCCTGCTCGATGGTTTCCGCCGGTATCGACGCTCCGATCACATAGGTGATATAGGCCGCCTGTTTGGTATGAATGGTCACCATGTTATTGATGGGCGTATTGGTGGCGACGACGACCGCATCCGCCGTGACGACGCATCCCTGACTCGTTTCGACCCGGGCCTGCTTGCCGCTTTCCACCTTGGTGACATGCGCGCCGCTGAAGGCGCGACATCCTCCCTTCCGAAGCGCGTCCACGAGGCCCGCTAGGTACTTAAGCGGGTGAAATTGAGCTTGATGGGGAAATCGCAGGCAAGGACCGTTCTGGGAAAAGGGGCCGGCTGGTTCAGCGATGTGTTCCACTTCGGTAAGACCGGCGCGCAAGACGGCCATCCATTCGTCTTTGATCCGTTGTGTATCGTCCGGAGACGCAGCACAGAGATATCCGTCGACGCGCAGAAACTCACATGCAATCCCTGCCTCATTGGCAGTCTTTTCGATCCAGTCGATGGCGGCCGTGTGACTTTCCGCAGCCAGGCGGGCGCCTGATCGACCGTGAAGACGTTCGATCTCCACATAACCCGCATCGATCGCGTGCGAGAGATGCGCGGTGGTGCGTTCCGTCATACCTCTGCCAGGTTGACTGTCATCCAAGAGAATCACGGACCGTCCTTCTTGCATGAGGCAATACGCCGTCGTGACGCCGGCGATACCGGCGCCGACCACGCAGACATCGGCATGCGCGCCGGTCGAGAGAGCCGGCAGTTGTGGAACTTCCTCCGACATCCAGATGGAAACAGTGCGTCCTGGTTCATCTTGCATGGTGGACTCCTTACGATTGCGCGAGAGGGTAGGAATAGTTCTCGGTCGTTCTATGCCCCAAGCCTATCGGGGAGCCGTGGAGTTAGCAGCTAGGGAGGGGCCTAGTTGTCGAAGGGTGGAAGGCAGGGGATGATCCCATGTGTACATAACAGCGTCTCAGGGAAAAACCCATGGTCTGTCCATACGATTGCAGCTTCTGCGCCGATCCTGCTTGCCGACTGGATGGCTGCCGACATCTCGAGTCCACCATGCTGTTCGTCTGCGATGAGTGTGGAGATCCGGCGGCATATCTGAATTGCGCGCATCTGTGTGTTGCCTGTGTCCGGGCCTCAGAGCAGGCGTCTACCCCCAGTTGAAGGTGACTCCATGCCCCGTTCCCTATGGAAAGGATCCATCAGTTTCGGCCTGGTCAATATTCCGGTGGTCCTCTACTCAGCGGAGAACCGGAATAGTTTTGATCTGACATTGCTCGACCGGCGCGATATGAAGCCGGTCGGATTCAAACGTTACAACAAGGACAACGGCAAAGACGTGACCTGGGATCAGATCGTCAAGGGGTATGAATACGACAAGAACCGATATGTCGTGTTGACGGATGAAGATTTTAAGCGCGCCAATGTAGAAGCCACGCAAACCATCGACATCGTCAATTTTGTCCAGGCCGAGGACATTGCTCCGACGTTCTTCGAGACGCCCTATTACCTCGCTCCGGATAAACGTGGAGAAAAGGGCTATGCACTCTTGCGAGAGACCCTGAAGAAGACCGGCAAGGCGGCTATTGCCACAGTCGTGATCCGTACCAGGCAATACATTGCGGCATTGATTCCCTGGAGCGAGATGATCGTGCTGAACACGTTGCGTTACGCCAATGAACTCCGTTCCAGCAAAGAGCTCGACCTCCCGGCCAAGCATCAGAAATCAGCGCATGTGACGCCTCGCGAAGTGGACATGGCGATGAAACTGGTCGAGGAAATGTCCGAGCCGTGGAAACCGGAGCGCTACAAGGACACCTATCATGAGGACTTGATGCGACTGATCGAAAAACGGATCAAGGCCGGCAAAACGGAAGCGGTCACTACACCCGAAAAAGACGATGGAGGAGAGAAGCCAGGCCGCGCCAAGGTGGTGGATCTCATGGCTCTGCTCAAGCGCAGCGTCCAGCAGTCGGGTCACTCCAAGCACCCTGCTCGGGAAAAAGACCGCGCCCCGCGACGGAAGAGCGCATGACGTCATTCAGAGTGGCTGTAGACAGTGGAGGGCTGTGATGGGTGGGTGCAGCAAGACGGACGCGGAAGCGGAGCCTCACAGAGCGGAGCGTGAAACCAGCAGGGAGCAGGGGCTGACACTGGGAGCGCGGGTGACGCACGACGGGGTGCGATTTCGTTGTTGGGCGCCACGGGCGTCTCGTGTCGAGGTCATCCTTGAATCTCAGCAGGCCACTCACGCACTGGCGAGGCAAGCTGATGGCTATTGGACGGGACTTGCAACGGAGGCTTGCGCGGGCATGCGGTATCGGTATCGGCTTGATGGGGGAGAGGCCTATCCGGACCCCTGTTCGCGCTTCCAACCGGAGGGGCCCCACGGTCCCTCGCTCATCCTCGATCCGGGCGCATATACCTGGCACGACAAAGAATGGCGAGGCGTCACGATGCATGGGCAGGTGATCTATGAACTGCACATCGGCACCTTCACACCCGAAGGCACCTTCGAAGCGGCCATCACGCGACTCGATGGTTTGAAAGAGCTTGGCATCACTGTCATCGAGGTTATGCCCCTGGCCGAATTTCCCGGCCGTTGGAACTGGGGCTACGACGGTGTCGGGCTGTATGCGTCGGCGCATGTGTACGGCGATGCGGATAGCTTCAAACGCTTCGTGGATGAAGCGCACCGGCGTGGGCTCGCGGTGATTCTGGACGTGGTCTACAACCACCTTGGGCCGGACGGGAACTATTTGCCGACGTTCAGCGATGACTACTTCACCGACCGCTACCCGAACGAGTGGGGGCGGGCCATCAATTTCGATGGACCCGGTTCACGGCCGGTACGAGAGTTTTTTGTTCAGAACGCCTGTTACTGGATTGACGAATACCACGTCGATGGATTGCGGTTGGATGCAGTCCATGCGTTCCACGACGCCGGCCCGGTTCATGTGGTGGCAGAATTGTCTCAAGCGGCGAGGCAGGCGGCGGGAAGCCGCTCCATCATCCTGATTGCCGAATGTGAAGCGCAGTGGGTCCAGACGATTCAACCGCTGGCGCAAGGAGGCTGGGGCCTGGACGGAGTCTGGAGCGAAGATTTTCACCATACGGTGCGCGTGGCGGCGACGGGACGCAGCGAAGGCTACTACAGCGATTATCGCGGCACGCCGCAGGAACTTCTTTCCTGCGTGAAACGGGCGTTTCTCTATCAAGGCCAGCGGTATCAGTGGCAGGGAAAACCACGCGGCACGGTGGTCTCGCAAGAGCCGGCCCAAGGCTTTGTCTTTTTCCTTCAGAACCATGATCAAATCGCGAATCAATTGTGGGGTGACCGGTTGCACCACAAGGTT
>DAONAB010000282.1:0-4350 GCA_035400805.1 Nitrospira sp.
CCGCCGATATCGCAATCCTCAATCCGCACATCCTCCACCTGCTGGGTAAACAGCATGCCCTTCACCCGCGCATGATGAAAGTGGATGCCGCGGCCGTTAAACATTCCCATCGCATGACCGCCATGTTCATTGACGGTGATGCCGGAGATCTCGATATTGGTCGCGCCATAGGGCCATTTGCCGATATGAAACACGCCCACCCGTTCGCGGCCGAGGATGGTCACCTGATCCATGCCGGCCCCGATCAAGCGGACGTTTTCTTTGCTGTGGATGGTCACGTCTTCGGGATAGGCGCCGGGACGGATCAGAATGGTGTCGCCTTTTTTCGCGGCATCCACCGCTTCCTGGATAGAACGATACTGGCCCGAGCCATCCAGCGCCACGACCAACGGCTGCCGTTCCCCCGGAGCTTCCTCAGCTCCCACGGGGACCATACTCACGGCTCCGACTGAGACACACAGGAATGCGACCAGTAACAAGTAACGCTTCATCATCTTCATAGAGATGGTCATACCGCTGGCCATAGCGAGAAGTCAACCGACCATCGTTGCGGGGACAGGACCCCCGTGATATCTTCCCGCCCTATGATTTTTGTGGGCCTCACCGGCGGCGTCGCCACCGGCAAAAGCACGGTTGCCAAGATGTTGGAGCGATGCGGGGCTCTCGTCATCGACGCCGATGTGCTGGCCCATCAGGTGATGGAGCCGGGCAAGCCGGCCTGGCGAGCGATCGTAAAGACGTTCGGGAAGGCCGTCGTGAATCCCGATCGGACCATCAACCGCCCGGCGCTGGGAGCCATGGTGTTCCGCAATCGCGCGAAGCTGCGACTCTTGGAAAAAATCATTCACCCCCGCGTCGCCCGTGAACAGGCCAGGCTCACCAGGCTCGCCGCCCGCAAAGATCCGCACGCCATCGTCATCTATGACGTTCCGCTTCTCTATGAGGCCGGCATTGATGCACGCGTGGACAAGGTCATCGTGGTCACCGCCGATCGGGAAACGCAAATCAGTCGTTTGAAGACACGGAATGGATTGACCCGCACGGAAGCCCTTCGACGCATCCGTAATCAATGGCCTCTGCGAAACAAGGTTGCGGCCGCCGACTATGTCCTCGACGGAACCACCGCCCGCCCGCGCCTGTTCACGCTGGCCAAATCGCTCTATCGGGAGTTGGCCGGACTCGCCTAGCGCATGTGCGAACGTGCAGCCGGCGGTTTTTCCTGATCCGCGCCAATAGTTTCCACCGTGCAGTCTCACTGCCTTTTCCCTCGCAGCATCGGTGTGTTAGCATCCGCGCATGCCACACCTCGTTATCATCGGCTCAGGACCTGCAGGCCTGACTGCAGCCATTTATGCCGCGCGAGCCAACCTGTCGCCGCTTCTGATCGAAGGCTGGCAATCCGGCGGCCAACTCACGACCACGACGGAAGTCGAAAACTATCCCGGTTTTTCCAAAGGGATTATGGGGCCTGAGTTGATGAAGGAGATGCGCGGCCAGGCGGAGCGGTTCGGGACGGAATTCCTGACGGGAGACGTCTCTGCGATCGATCTGTCCACACGACCGTTTCGCCTGACCATCGACGGAGAGCGGGCTATCGAAGCAGGCGCTCTCATCTTAGCTACCGGCGCCTCGCCGATTCGACTCGGATTACCGAATGAACATCGCCTGACCGGGTATGGCGTCTCGACCTGCGCCACCTGCGACGGATACTTTTTTCGCGGCCAGGATGTGGTTGTCGTCGGCGGCGGCGACAGCGCGGTGGAAGAAGCCACCTTCCTGACAAAGTTCGCGCGCACGGTCACGATCGTTCATCGCCGCGACAAGCTCCGGGCCTCCAAAATCATGCAAGACCGCGCCATGAACAATGAGAAGATTTCGTTCGCGTGGAATTCTGTTGTAGAAGACATTCTCGGAAAAGAGCTCGTCACCGGCGTTCGGCTCAAGAATATCGTTACCGGCAGCTCCACCGACCTTGCCTGTGCCGGCGTCTTCGTCGCCATCGGCCATCGGCCCAACACCGATCTCGTCAAAGGCCAATTGGAGATGGACGAGCACGGCTACATCCTCACATCACGCGGCACGAATACCAGTGTAGCCGGCGTGTTCGCCGCAGGCGACGTCCAGGATGCAAAATACCGGCAGGCCATCACGGCAGCCGGCTCCGGCTGCATGGCCGCCATCGACGCCGAACGATTTCTGGAATCAGCGCTTCATTCTCTCTAACCTCTCTAAACCTCCCGCAGGATGCTCAAAATGGTTGTCCAACGAGGCCGCAGGCGAGACAGATACCGGAGGCGTACCCTCAGGGGTACGTTGAGGATATCGTCGAGACGAGAACGAAGTTGGCGACCATTTTCAGCATCCTGGTAATACTATGCATTGCGCGATCATCCACTACCACGAACTCGCCCTCAAAGGCCGCAACCGTGATTTCTTCGAACAGCGCCTCGTCCGCAACATCCGCCTGGCTCTCAAAGATCTGAAGATCCGGAGGATCGAATCGCTGCAGGGGCGTATCCGGGTGACGATTCCCGAGGACGTCGCCCCTGCGCTGGTCACGGAACGGCTCCGTCGCATCTGCGGCGTCTCAAACTTCCTGCTGAGCGAATCCGTGCCGTTAGCGCTCCACGAGCCGGACCTGTCGATCATCAAGCAGGTCGCACTGCGCCAACTCGCGGAGCAGACGTGTACCTCGTTTCGCGTCACGGCCAAACGCGCGGATAAACGTCTGCCGTTGACGTCCATGGATGTGGAGCGAGAGGTCGGAGCCTATCTCCATGAAACCACGGGCAAAGCCGTGAAGTTGAAACAGCCGGACGTGACGCTCTATATCGAGCTCCTCACCAAAGAGGCCCATGTTGCGGCGAGGAAAATTCAGGGCCCCGGCGGGATGCCGGTGGGCACCAGTGGCAAGGTCGCCTGCCTGATCTCCGGAGGGATCGACTCCCCGGTCGCCGCATACCGCATGATCAAGCGCGGGTGCAAGGCGGTCTTCGTCCACTTTTCCGGCCGCCCCCTCGTCAGTCGCGCTTCCGAGGAGAAGGTCCAGGAGCTGGTTCAGCTCCTCACCGCCTATCAATATCACTCCAAGCTCTACATCGTCCCGTTCGGGGAGATCCAACAGGAGATTGTCGCCAATGCCCCGTCGCCCTTTCGGGTGGTGCTGTACCGGCGGATCATGGTGCAGATTGCGCAGGAGCTGGCGCGGCGGGAAGGCTGTTGGGCGCTGGTGACCGGCGACAGTCTCGGCCAGGTGGCCTCTCAGACAGCGGAGAATCTGGTGGTGGTGGAAAGCGCGGCGGAGATGCCGATGCTCCGGCCACTCATCGGCATGGATAAAATCGAGATCACGGAACAGGCCCAACAGATCGGAAGCTTCACCACATCCATCGAACCGGATCAGGATTGCTGCAAACTCTTCGTCCCCTTACATCCGAGCACCAGAACCAAATTGGATGATATCAGCCGCATCGAACGCGGGCTGGAGATCAGCGCTTTCGTCAAGCAAGGCGTCGAGAAGGCCGAACTCACGACCTTCACCTTCCCTTCGTAACCAGATCCAGCGCCCGTTGCCGCACAAGCCGGAAGTGCACGGTGAGCTCCCGCTCCATGGCCACGGCGATCAGCCAATCGGGAATCATGATCTTCGGCTCAACCAGCAATTCAAACTCCGCTCGCGTCTGAGTCCCTTCGCCCGCCGCTTGCAGGCGCCACTCCCGATGGTACTGTTTGAAATCGCCGCCCTTGAGATCGGTCACCAAACCGCCCCCCGGCAATCCCTGAGATTCGCAGAGCAATCGCTGTTCGCCGGGCAGGAGCGCATGGGAAATATAGACGTCGGTCAGGACATGTCCTTCGCGTTCCTCCACCTGCGCCATGCGCATACGGGTCTCGAAGAGCTCGGGCCACTTGCGGTATTCGGTGAGGATGGAATGAAGAACGGACGGACTGCCCGGGAACAACAGCGTGGCCGTCGCCTTCACGCCCCCTCCCGGCACAGACTCCACAACGAGGGGCCGCAGCAGGTGGATCGGTCCCACCTCTCCCGACCAGCATGGAGTGAGGGGCGCGAGCACGAACACCGTCACACAGCTGAGCAAAGTTCCCAGAAAAGACATGAGGCGTGCCATGGCGTGGATCAGTCTCTATCGAAGAACCCGGCAAATCGGGGGATGCGAGGTTTCACCAAGGATATCGGACTCCACTCGGCCATGGCACAAGGGATCATTCGTACTCCGCACATGACTACAGAGGGGGAAACCGACTCAGTCACCGCAGAATGGTCATAGGAGAAGTATACTCATTGGCCGCGGGGAGTGCGAGCGCAGAGAGCAGGCTCAGTATGATTTG
>DAONAB010000283.1:0-4345 GCA_035400805.1 Nitrospira sp.
TGCTGGCGGACCTGCGCGTGCATTACGTCAAGGCCAACGGCAGCAAGCGCCCGAAGGTCTTCAAGCTGAAGGCGGTTCTGCTGCCTGCCCGGGCATCACTGCCATTGAGCAAACGCCTGTTGCTGTCACAACTCACGACTCGTACGCACTATCCCGGCACGCACAGGGTGGAACTCCTCATCAATGGACGCTCCCATCCCTTGGGTAGGTTCGATTTGATGGAGCCGTGAGCGATCCATACAGGGTTGATGTCATTATGACCGAGTCGGCTTTTCGTGAGACAACTCTGCCGTTGACAGCCTCTTCTTAAGAGTCTAGCCTGAAGCCTCCCACGATCCTTGATCGTCCGCATGGTTCTCTTCCCCGAGGTCTTCCCATGCTGCGTGATTGTGGAAGAGCCGCCCCAGATTTCGGCTTGCCTCTCACGGTGCAAGTCTCCTCGCCCGTCCGGCGCCCTGCATCCTCGACTCGACCAACAGTTCGTGCGGCGGTTCGATCTACCGTTACCGTTTTTACGCAGCGGGTCCCTCTACCTCCATCATGCCGATCATTCACTGTGACCTGACAAGCAGGAGGTCTTGCCATGTACACTGATTTCTACGG
This sequence comes from Nitrospira sp., assembly GCA_035400805.1. Lineage (GTDB taxonomy): Bacteria > Nitrospirota > Nitrospiria > Nitrospirales > Nitrospiraceae > Nitrospira_A. The sequence goes on from DAONAB010000283.1 coordinate 604, forward strand.
TCTTATTCGAGCACCGTTCGGCACGACGCCCGACGCGGACAACCTGTTCTTGAGTCCGAGCCATCGAGAGGCATTGGGCTCGATTTTGTACGGGATCAAGGAGCGGAAAGGCGTCATCCTTGTCACGGGCGAAGTCGGCGTCGGCAAAACCACCATCCTGCGTCGTTACCTTCAAATCGCCGCCCCCCCGAAGCAGTCGTCTCCACATCCACAGAAAACCGTCCATCTCTACAACCCGAATTTGACGTTCGACCGCCTGCTGACCACGATCCTCCAGCAGTTGGGGGCCCAACCGGTCAGCGAGGAGCAGGCTGAGATGCTGGCACAGTTGCATGACTTGGCGAAGGCGGAGCGCAACGGCGGCGGCACCGTTGTTCTCGTCATCGACGAGGCCCAATGTATGCCGGTCGAGACTCTGGAAGGTATCCGGATGTTGACCAACTTGGAGACGGCGCACGAAAAATTGATACAGATCGTGCTCACCGGTCAGCCTGAACTGGAAGCGTTGCTGGAGCGTCATGAGGTGCGCCATATCCGTGAGCGCATCGCGGTTCGGGCCAGGATCCTGCCTCTGACCGATACGGAGAGTGTCGCCTACATTCAGCATCGCCTCGATCAGGCCAGCCGTGAGCAGGTCTCGATTTTCTCTCCGGCGGCGCTCCGTATCCTCGCCAAAGCCGCGCACGGGATTCCGAGGCGGTTGAACATCCTGTGCGACAATGCGCTTATGATCGGATTTCGCCGACGAGAACCCATCATCTCCCGCCAGGTCGCGCAACAGGTCGTGGCGGAGATTGATGAGGTGCAGGCGCGTCCGGTCTGGAAGAGACGCGAGGCGGTCGTGCTGGCGTCCGTGCTGGCCTTGGCATTTCCGGTCTGGCTCTATCTGGGATGGTTCCCGAGCGGGCCATGGGAAGGGTTCGGTCAAACAGCTCTGGAGGCACCGCCGTCACCGAAAGCCATCGGTCTATCAGGTGGCCTGCCGGTCTCGCCACGGAACGCACGCGAGGTTTTGCCGGTTGATTCAGTGTCGACGGTCGCAACGGCCAATGCTTCGCCCATGACTCTCCAACATGCCGCTCCGTTGCCCGTGCCGCGACCCGTTCCGGTCTTGCCTGATCTCGTGAGGGTGAGCGGACCTCCTAAATCGTCGCCTCAGAACGAGGCCCTGCTCGTACTTGACGACAAGGGCATCCAGACTGCCATGAGCGGCGAACTGGTTTCACCCGATGATGCGGAGTCCGGGGAGATTGCCCGTCTGCTGGTCGTGCTGCTGGACGCGGGCCGCGTCGTGTTGGGAAAAGCGCAGGCGACGATCAACAATCCGCGCTTGGAGGACAAGGGGTTTTCCGGAGTGGTGTTTCAGGCCCGTCTGCGCAAGGAGTTCCTGGCGAGGACCGGGCATGACCTGCAGGCCTTGAACGCCGCCGCCATGCCGGAGCGCGCCAAGCCGCTGCTGGCCAAGCTCGCCGGGATCATGCAGAAAGCAGTGCAGGACGTTCAGTCGGACATCAATAAGAAGGGCATTGGGTTCAAGGGGTTCATCCCCGCCACGTTCGGGACGCAGGTTGCCGCGAGTTTTTCCAAGGACACCGGGCTTAAGTTACGACAGATCGGGCCGCCGGACGTGGATCCGAGAAATCCCGACAACAAACCCGACGAGCAGGAAACGGAGGCCTTGCTGGTCGTCCAAAAGAGCCACCCGCGGGTGGGTGACCATGTCATCTCGCAACGACTCGCGGATCAGAGCGTCCGAGTCGTGCTGCCGCTCTTTTACACGAAGGCCTGCTTGAGCTGCCACGGGAAACCCAAGGGAGAGTTGGATATTTCCGGATACGAGAAGGAAGGATTCAAAGAGGGCGATCTCGGCGGGGCCATTTCGGTAATTCTTCCCTCTGCCGCCCCGACGACGGCGAGCCAGCGGGAGGGCTGAGTCCAATGGGCCGGTCGGCAGTCTAGGCGCCCGCGTGTTTCCTCGGATCGATCACCTGACCCGTCATCGTGCCTTCCACACTGGCGAGATAACATTGCGCGACCGTCTCAGCCGGCAGGCCGATCGACGGGTCCATGCCTCTGGCAATCAGTGTTTCCGTCACCCAGGGAGGGCTGACGACATTCACGCGCAGGCTTCGCGGCAGGTCGATGGCGGCGGCGCGGACGAACCCTTCCAGTCCCGCATTGGCCATGCTGATTGCGCAGCTGCCTTTCATGGGTTCCTGGCTGAGCACGCCGCTGGTGAGCGTGAATGATCCATGGTTGGTCACGAACGGTCTGCCGATCCGCACGAGATTCGCCTGGCCCATCAGTTTGTTCTTCAGGCCGATGAAATAGTCGTCGTAGGTCAGGTCGTCCAGACTCGCGAACTTGGCGATCCCGGCGGTGCTCACGACTGCGTCGCAGGTACCGATGGTTTTGAAGAGGCTGGTGATGGAGTCCGGCGAGGCCAGATCCACCTGATACGTTCCCCTCTTGTGTCCCACCGTCACCACATCGTGCCGCGTCGAGAGTAGCCTTACGACGGCGGATCCGATGGTACCCGTTCCTCCGATCACAATCACCCGCATCCCGAACCTCCCTTGTTCATGAATGACCGAGTGTAGTCATGGGGCTCTGTGCGGCGCAAGAGTCGTTTACTCGGGACTGTCGATGACGTATTGCGCTCTGGCCGAGGATTCTGTGGCCGGCTGAATGTGGCGGCAAGGGGGAATGTCCGCCTGTAGGCGTCGCAAGAGCACGGTGATTTTCATGTTGGACGGAACCTCGCAGAGCCACACGTGCATGCCCGATTCGAGATCGTCGAAGTGTCGCTGGACGGAAAACCCGGGTTTCTCCATGAAATAGGCGGAGAGAAATCCGTTGATGGCCTGCACGGTCCAGGGATGGTCTTTGATGTATCGGTAGGTGAGTCGAAGTTCTACGACCTGATTGACTGGTTCTGCATCCATGTGGGTGGCGCTCCCTGCTGGTGATAGGGAAGCACTCTAGCAGGTTGTCGAGAACGGTCGCCAGCGGCGTTCTCGCAAGACACGGCCGCCTCACCGTCTCGGCGGCGTTCACAAACGTGACGCGCGTTATTCCGCGCGTCGTGAACCTCAGAAGCTCTACATATCGCCCACGGGAAAGGAACCTGTCTTGGCAGGCTCGGGGTGGGTGGGTAACAACGAAGTGGCCTCGCCTCTTCGCTTGCTGCGGCCTTGCTGGACGACCTTTCTTAACAACCTGCGGCGGCGGCTGAACAAGGCCGTGGATCTGTCAGGGGCAGGTGGCTGTTGTTACCGTCGGAGCCTGTCAGCATCTTCCCAACAACCTCGCGGGCCATTTGGAACATTGAGACCGGCGCGAAGATCTGTGTATGGTACGGCATGGAGGGGTTCACGCCATGTTGACTGCCTACAATCAGGTCCCTATTCCGTCGTTCATGTACGGGACTGCATGGAAAAAAGAGGCGACGACGCAGCTTGTGCAGCAGGCCGTGGCCACGGGGTTTACCGCGATCGATACGGCTAATCAGTTGATCCATTACGAGGAAGCATTGGTCGGAGAGGCGTTGGTGGCGCTGGCGAAGCAGGGCACGCCGCGGGCCCGGCTCTTTCTGCAAACCAAGTTCACGCCGGTGAACGGTCAGGACCATCGCACGCCTTACGATGCGCAGGCCGATCTTACGACGCAGGTGACACAATCGTTCGCCAGTTCCCTCGCCCATCTCCACACCGACTATCTCGATTCCTATGTCTTGCACGGC
>DAONAB010000284.1:0-4286 GCA_035400805.1 Nitrospira sp.
TCCCGCTCACGCGGCGCAGACTTACGCAGGAAGGTGACGGTGAGTTGCCGGGCGGTCAGGAGGTTGGCGCCAAGACTCCGGAGAATCTTCCCGCCGATGCCTTCTTCCTCACGAAGAAGACCGAGCAACAGATGTTCGCTGCCGATGTGGTTATGACCGAGCAACCGGGCTTCTTCAACCCCGTACTCGATGACTTTCTTGACCCGCGGGCTGAAAGGAATTTCCCCGAAGGTCATCGTTGTGCCCCCGCCCGGGAGATTCCGCTCGATTTCGAGTCGAATCTGCTCGGTGGAGAGCCCCATTTTCTTGAGGATCATCAGCGCAATCCCATCCGTCTCGCGAAGGATGGCCAACACCAGGTGCTCGGTGCCCAGGTAATCGTTCTGATGGCGCTCGGCTTCTTCACGTGCCAGGATGATGATCTTGCGACCCTTGTCCGTGAACCGTTCGAACATCCCGCCTCCTTATGGTGATGGGGTCTGTAAGAGAAGCCTTAGCTGAGTGATTCAATGCAGGTCAAAGGCTCGAAAATACTGATGATGTGATTCTAACTAGCGCAATATGGGGTGTCAAGGTATTGAGCGAAACGCGAGAGCCGCGCGGCGACTGTTGAAACAGCGGCGTGCGCGGCGGAGGAAATCTCATTCTTGCTGCGCGCTCGTTTGACAGTAAAAGAATCATCTCGATACAATCCCGCACCTTTCAATTGGCTTCTCATCTCCTCGCGACGCGGTCTCATGTATGAAAAGTAAGAGCATCGGCATCCTGACGAAACCAAAATTTCCGGAAGTGAAAAGCACGGTGCAAGCCGTGGTCTCGTGGCTTCGTTCCCGGAACATCGACGTTCTCCTGGATACGACCGCGACGACGCTGCTTGGCGAGCAAGGCGGGTTTCAAAAAACGCATCTCGCCAGCAAGGCCGATGTTTTGCTCGTGTTGGGAGGCGACGGCACGATGCTCAATGCGGCGCGATTGGCCGGCGAGCGCGGCATTCCGATTCTCGGTGTGAATATGGGCGGTCTGGGATTCTTGACCGAAGTCGTCCTGGAGAATTTGTACCCGTCGCTTGAGCGGGTGTTCGCAAACGATTTCGTGCTCGATGAGCGACTGATGCTCAAGACGCATGTTCACCGGCACGGTGAGACGGTCGCCCGCGGCGTGGTCTTAAACGATGTCGTCATCAGTAAGGGCACGCTCGCCCGGATGATTGAACTCAAGATCGCAATTCAGGGGCAGTTTGTGACGAACCTGCGCGGGGACGGGCTGATCATCAGCACCCCGACCGGATCGACTGCGTACTCGCTTTCAGCCGGCGGTCCTATCATCAATCCGGCGGTCCCGTCATTGATTCTGACGCCGATCTGCCCGCACACGCTGACACATCGACCGCTGATCGTGCCTGCCAGCGCAGAAATTGAAGTGGTCCTGACCAGTAAAGATGATGGGGCGATGGCGACGCTCGACGGCCAGGTCGGGGTGGCATTGACCCAGGGCGACACGGTGGAGATCCGGGCCTCCGAGCACATGACCAGACTGATCCGTTTCCCTGAGAGTAGCTATTATGAGGTGTTGCGAGAGAAGCTGAAATGGGGCGACGGGTAAGCGAGGCTGAGTGGGGCGCGGCTAGCCGCGCCCCCGTTCGATGTGGGCCAGCATGTCGGCGTTCGATGCAAACTTAAACTCTCCGATGGCCTCGGGAGAGGCCGCATGAGCTTTTTCCACCGTATCCAACACTTTGAGTCCTTCGAGATCCACCGGCCGACTCTTTCGATCCTTGAGGATGGTGTGAAGTTTCGCGATCACTCCATCCATCGTTCCTCGTGAGCGCGTCGCTTGAGTCGTCAAGTAGCGTGAGATCACTTCCGCGCACCAGTCCCCGTCCCGCTTGGCGATCCCCACCAGACCTTCGCTGGCTTTGCGGGCCCAACCGGCGAGAAAAACGCCATCGACCACCTGCCCTGATTTCTCGTCATAGGCTTGGAAGAGGGAATCGTCCGGATCGTTTCCGGTCTTGTTCGGGTTGGTGACGTAGACGCCGTTCTTATAGGGGAGCCCCACGGTTTCATCAACCCGGTCGCCCACGGCAAACACGACGCTATCGACGGGGAACTCATACAACTGTTTGAGTCCGACCGCGGCGGTGTCTTCACCTTTCGGCTCCAGCTTATTTTCTTCCATCTCAAGTGCGCGGACGCGATTGTTGGCGTCGACCAGTACGCGCTTCGGGGAGGCCAGAAAACGAAAGCCCATCTTGGAGGGGCTGCCTGTGGGTTCACACTTCGTAAATTCGGCGGTCATACTCGCCAGCACTTCGTCGGCATTCTGACCGACTGCAGCCAGCCGGTCCTTGATGCGGGCAAATTCCGTGGCGATGCCTTCCTGATCCATGTTGGAGCAGACGGCCCGGATTTCTTTCGGGTTGTATTTGCGCTCAACCGGCCCGCGGCGGGCGATGGCGGTGACACGCTCCACCTTCTTATACTTGATCAACCAGTGGGCGATGTCGACCATCACGTCGCCGACGCCGATGATCGCGACATGTTTTCCCATGTCGAACGGACGGTCGCCGAAACCCGGCAGGCGATTGAAGTGGTACACTACGTCCTTGGCATGGAACACGCCCTTGGCGGAATCCCCTTCAACCCCGATGGCTTTTGTCCCTTGCGCGCCGATGGAGAAGGCGACGGCGCTGGCACCCAATCCGCGCAAATCTTCAACCGTGAGGTCCTTACCCTGCCCGACTGAGACGTTGCCGAAGTAGTGGACATTGGGCTGCTCGAGCATGTCCCAATATTGCTTCTTCAACCCACCACGCAGTTTGAGCTTGCTGGGGAAGATTCCGTACTCCGCCAACCCGCCGAACTTAATGTCGCGATTGAGAATGATGACCTCGTGGCCCGCATCCGCCATCTTCTTGGCCAGGGCCATTCCAGCCGGGCCTGCGCCCACGACGATGACGACATGTCCGCTTGTCTCAGAACCGGTTGCGCTCATTATCTACCCTTCAATCTATATCGAAAGTGAATCATTAATGACGAAGACCGTCGAACGGTCGAAAGTTTAAAAATTTTGCGCACGTTAGCACAGGGTTCCTCGGGCTGTCAAAATCGCCGACCGCCCCGGTGAACCCCGGTGTGGTCGGATTATCACGCCCGGTGAGCCGGTCTGGCGGTCGTCTACCCGCCTGCACTGCCGACCGGTCCGCCGGCCTGCGTCATACGCCACGGATCCAGGAGTTGCGTGAGTCGCTTTTCCGGCAACACGTTTTGTTCGCGAGCCACTTCCCGGACGGTCTTGCCGGACTTATAGGCATCCTTGGCGAGTTTTGCGGCCGCCTCGTAGCCGATCACCGGCGCGAGCGCGGTGCACATGGCGAGACTTTCTTCGATGAGACTCTTGCAGCGTTCCTCGTTGGCCTTGATCCCATCAATGCATTTCACTGCAAAGTTCGTGGAGGCCGTCGCCAGCAGCTCGATGGACTGCAGCAGGTTGTAGGCCATCACCGGCAGCATGACGATTAATTCGAAATTGGCCGCCTGGCCGCCGACGGTGATCGTGACGTCATTGCCGATCACCTGAGCGCAGACCATGGTGACGGATTCCGCAATGACCGGATTTACTTTGCCCGGCATGATGGATGAGCCCGGCTGGGTTTCCGGAAGATTGATCTCGCCGAGTCCGCAGCGTGGGCCTGACCCGAGCCAGCGAATGTCATTGGCGATCTTCATGAGGCTGACCGCCAGGGTGCGCAAGTCCCCGCTGGCTTCGACCAACGAATCCTGGGCGGACTGTCCTTCGAAGTGATTGACGGCTTCCTTAAAAGCGCATCCGGTTTCCTTCGAAATGATGGCCATGACCTTGCCGGCGAATTTCGGATGGCAATTGAGTCCGGTGCCGACGGCGGTCCCTCCTAGAGCCACTTCGCTGAGCGCCGCCTGCGCTCGCTTCATCCGTGCGATGCCCAGTTCAATTTGTCTGGCGTAGCCGCCGAATTCCTGTCCCAACCGGACCGGCGTCGCGTCCTGCAAATGGGTGCGGCCGATCTTGACGATCTTGTCGAACTCGCGAGCTTTGCCGTTGAGCGCCTTGTGGAGTTGCGTAAGTGCGGGAATCAGTTGGCGTTGAATCGTTTCCGAGGCCGCAATGTGGATGGCGGTCGGAACCACGTCGTTACTGGATTGGCCCAGGTTCACATGGTCGTTCGGGTGCACCAGTTTGCTGCCCCTGGCGCCGCCGAGCAGTTCCGTGGCCCGGTTCGAAATGACTTCGTTGGTATTCATGTTGGT
>DAONAB010000285.1:0-4279 GCA_035400805.1 Nitrospira sp.
ACCAGCAGCACTTCCTGCCGGATCATGTGATGGCCGAACGCGCCGCCCCACGATCCGATCATGCCTGTCCAACTGAAGGCCGCTGCGGCTTTTGGTTTGACCATCCCCTGCCGGCCATATTCCCACGCGCCGACGAAGGAAGACGCTCCCACGATCATCAGCGACATGGCCGCCGCCTGCTGGAGAGACATGCCGGCGATATACACCATCAGCGGCACGCCGAGAATCGCCCCGCCCGTTCCGGTCGCGCCCAATTGCAAGCCGATAGGCACTCCGGACAACACCGCGCGTAGCGCCTGTTCAATCATGCCGCACTCTTCAGCTCACGCCTCAGCCCCGATGTCTCCGGCACGGCACTAGGCCGGCCCCTCCAGCTTCGCAATCCCCATCGCCTTCAAGATGACCTTTTCGTAATAGGGTTCACTGACACCCTTTTTCATTTTTCGCAAAAAGTATTTTTCCAGCGCGATTTTCGCCAGATGGACCCATTTGCCTTTTTTCGCCCAGGTCACATTGCGCGGGGCCATTTGCGGCAAGGCGACAAAGGCCACTCCGGTGTCACCCATGTCGGCCAGGCAGATCGCATTCCACGTCGCCGTTTCACGTTTGGCATCGTTGTCGATGTCGGCCTTGATGTTATGCACCGCCGCGGACACCATCGACTCGATCATGTACCCGGTCTTCGGCGCGCCGGTCGGAATCGGCGTCTGCTCCACGGGAGGGATGGCCACACACACACCGACAGAATAGATATTTTTATACTTGGGATTCGCCTGATACGGATCGATATTCACAAACCCTTTCGGATTGCACAACCCCGGCGTTCCGGCGACCGCATCGACCCCGGCAAACGGTGGAATGATCATCGAATACCGGAACGGAATCTCCTGCCCTCCCTCCAGCACCATCTTGCCCGGCTGCACTTCTTTGATGGACGTATTACAAATCGGCTTCATCGCGTGCTCGGCAAACTCATCTTCCATCAAGCGGCGGGACGCACCCACCCCTGCCAGGCCCATGTGGCCGATATAGGGTTCCGGCGTGACGAAATAGATCGGGACTTTTTTCCGGAGTTTCTTTTTACGAAGATCGGCATCCAGAATAAACGCCATTTCATACGCCGGGCCGAAGCAGGAAGCCCCTTGCGCCGCCCCCACAACGATGGGGCCTGGGTCTTTGAGAAATGCCTGATACGTGCCCCAGGCCTGTTCGGCATGGTCTACATTACAGACCGACTGGGTATAGCCGCTGGGCCCTAGCCCGGGAACGGCGCCGAAATTGAGCTTCGGCCCCGTCGCAATAATGAGGTAGTCGTACGGGACTTCGCCTTTCGACGTGATGACCCGGTTCTGCTCGGGCTCGATCCGGTCCGCCGTCGCGTGGATGTACTCCACGCCTTTTTTCTCCAGCACCGGCCCCAGTGCGAAACTAATATCCTTCCGGGTGCGCCATCCCACCGCAACCCATGGATTCGACGGCACGAAGTGAAAGGATTCCACATTGGAGATCACTGTCACCTTGTGTTTCTTAGCCAACAGTTCTCGTGCTTCGTAGGCCGCCGGTAAGCCGCCAATGGATGCTCCGATAATGACTACTCGCGCCATGATGGACCTCCCTCAAAGTGGACCGTCGCATTGATGTGTTCAAGGGCTCGATAGGGACAAAGCCGGCATGTGCGCGGCCTTCACCATTGCCCTACCTCTGCACAGGCTGTGCCTGTGATCAATGATTAAGAGGCACGAAGCAGTACATAGGATTCATCCACCCGCAGATGTCGTCACCGGACTGGAGTGATGCAATCTTCGAGCACAAGTCTGCCTACTGTTCCACGACGACACACTTTTGACACATCGCCGGCCGGACTAGAGGATTTGTCGGGTTGACATCGGGGGGCAGGGGTCGGTAGTCCTATAGGATGATTTTACATGAAACCCAGCTTACATGGCTTCGTCGAATCCTCGCCGGCAAAGGCCTCATGATTGCCCTGGTTGTCGGATTCCTCGCGGTTGAGTCCATCGTGGCCGCCTGTTTCCTCAGCCTGCTGCACTTTAAAACCTCCAACAACTGGGCGACCAGGAGTGAGCAGGTCTTAATTGAGCTCGAACGGATGAGGAGCATCGTCACGGGCGCAGAAACCCAACAACGCGGATACTTAATTACCGGCTCAGATGAATATCTGGCCCCGTATCGCGAGGCGCTCGACATGCTCCAGGAACAGATCCGTCGGATCGGGAGCCTGACAAGAGACAATAGCCTGCAGCAGGATCGACTGGCCTATCTTGCCACACAGGTCGACCAGCGATCGGACGAAATGGAACAGGCCATTGCCACGCGACGGACGAAGGGGCTGCCGGTTGCCAAATCCGTCGTGACCCAGAATCGACAGAATCGGACGATGGATACGATCCATGACATCACCGGCCAGATGCGTGACGAGGAGACCCGCGTGTTAGCCCGCAATCGCACAGACTCCGACGCCTGGGCCTTGACGACCGGCTCGTTGGCCCTTGTCTTTTTCCTTCTGAATGCGGTCGTCTTTGCACTGTGCGGCGTGGTGATGAAACTGGCACTCTCGAGCCACGCGCAAACCGAACGCCTGGTCAATACACTGCGATCATCCACGACTCCCGCGACACGATAATTCGCGCCTCCGCACGAACACGATCCCGGCACAGAATGTCCGGATGTCCCGCAGGAGCGGCATACATGGGGCGCGCGCCCGAATGAGCGACGACGCCACCCTCGATAGTTCGGAGCAATCCGGGCTAGGTCCTGGCCAGCACCACCGCCGCCAAGAGCACCAGCAACGCCACTAAGAGCGATATCCGCGGCACGAGCACGGAATAGCGCACCAGCAAACGATCCCGCGCACTCCGTGCAGCGTCAGCGGTTCCGAGAATGCGCCGCACCTGTGGTCCCACCACCAGATCGTGCAGCAGCGTAAGCGTGAACAGCAAGGTCACCAGTCCGATCTTCGTCATGAAGATAGATGGCCACTGCGACGGATCGGTTAAGGGAATCGCGCGCCCCGCAGCCAACACCGACCCGGTGACCACTAGAATCCCCATAGCGCCCCACACTAGCGCCCTGAATCGATAGGCAGCCGTGCGGAACAGTGCGGCGTGCCGCGCAAAACCCCCATCTCGCTTGAGCACAGGCACCAGGACAACGGACAGGAACACCATCCCGCCGACCCATACCATAGCGGCCAGCAGGTGAATCCACACCAATGCAAACACGAGCGTGTCCTTTCGGCTAAATGGAAGGGGCTACGATGCCAGAGCGCGATGCCAGGCGCAACACGTAGTGACATTACGACTGGGTGGGACGAACGAGATTCGGGCACCACTCGACCTCCCCGAATACGAGCAACATCTGCGTTTCCGGGTGAACGAGGGACAGCGTGGGAGGATTCTCCTTCGTCATGCACTGGGGACAGACAAACTGACAGGGGCTCATGCAGGACGGCACGGTACACCCCAACAAGACCTGCAGCCTCGCCGCCTGCCCCCGACAATAGGCGCGTCGATCCGGATGGGACAAACTCTGCCGATAACAGTCCAACCGATTCCAGAGGGCAACGAGGCTGGACATGCGCTGCCCCCCAACGGTCGCCCAGACTCCTGGAATTCTGACGAGTTCGCCGATCACTCGAAGCAGGAGATCGAGTGAGTCAGGTAACCCGGTGAACGTGAGCACATCGTGAGGTCCGCCATCAGTCTCGTCAATGCGATGCGTGCATGCCTCGTCGGTAGTGGCCTCACGGACCTTGCTGGGCAAAGCCGTCTCCCTCGGCACATACAGCGCAATGTTCACCACCGCCCGACCTCTGCGTTTCCTGCACAAGACCGCGGCCACACCAATCAGGCCCCATGGCTCAAGCCGGCGTGGCCGCGTAGGACTACTTGTATCACACAGGAACTCTGCCGCACATCCCGAGCTGGTATCCAGCCGCCTGAGGCACGCTAGAATGAAATCCCGACATACGGACCGACCTGAAAGTAATCGTTGTTGGTGTTGGTCAGGCGCGCCGTCAGGTGGTACCGGGCGTCAACCCCGACCTTAAAGGCCTTCCAGACTGCGTATTCAAAACCTCCACCGAACTGCACACCGAGGTCGAGATACTGCGTTCGATTCGACGGTGGGCTGATGACATGAATATCCAGACCGATCGGAATGATCCATGGCCTGAACGCGCTGCCTTCCATGAACTTGATCTTCGGCGCCACGTCGATCGTCACCATCGTGAGCTGCACCTTCTGCGGGTCGGTGGCCAGGG
>DAONAB010000286.1:0-4223 GCA_035400805.1 Nitrospira sp.
GTTGCCCCCCTCACCATTGCGTTCCCTCTTGCTGCGCAGGCAGGTGATTGAGGGCTCGTAGGGTCTCGCTACAACGGGGCCATTCCTGAGAGCAACGGCCCTGCAGATGTCCGGTGGGCAGCTGGATCACACCGCGTTTGCAGTGGCGCTCCCATGTCTTGCGCATTCTACGGGCCCTGCTAGAATGCGCCGGTGCGGTGTCACATAAGGACTGCAGCCCAGATGCGACGGCGGCGGATGGCTCTAGCGTAGAGACTTCCGCCTCTTTTTCTTCGACTCATCGTGCGATTGCAAGACGTGAATCTGAATGTTTGACCTCCGCGACGACTTCATCGTTACCGGTGCCGATGGTATCGGCATCCTGAGAGGGACGCACGCATGCTTGTGAACGTGATCTGGTCGTTGAAAGGCCCGTCATGAAACAGGCGGTCGTATTCATTCACGGGATTGGCGAGCAGAAACCGATGAGCACGCTTCGATCGTTCGTCAGTGCGGTGCTGCCTCCTGCTGCCGAAGGGAAGCAACAGTATCGAAGTAAGCCTGACCGCATGTCGGAGCTGTTTGAACTCCGTCGCTTGACGAGCACAGGGCGTTCGTCCACCCATTTTTATGAATACTATTGGGCCTACCATGTCGATGGTACGACCTGGTGGCATCTGTTGCAGTGGTTCAAGGGGCTGCTCTTCCGACGTCCGAGCGATGTGCCCCCAGGGCTCAAGACGATTTGGTGGATGACCTGGATGGCTTTGGTGGGGCTGGGTCCGCTCACTGTGTTGGGGTATGGCGCCTACGTGGCAGAGTGGGTGGCGGCGTTGCCACACTTTGGGCTGGTCTGGATCATCGGCGTTCTGTTGCTGTTGCTGCTCCAAGCGTTCGTCTTGTATTGGGTGGGAGATGCTGCTCGCTACCTGAGTCCCTCTCCCTCGAACATCGCCTTGCGCCAGCAGATTCGCGCAGAAGGCCTGCGCCTGTTGCGGCACCTGCACCGGTCACGTGAGTATGCGCGTATTGTGATTGTAGGGCACAGTCTGGGGAGCGTGATCGGGTACGACCTCATCACCCGGCTCTGGCTGGATTACGGGTGCGACTTCAACGCCCATTCGTCTTCTATCTTCGAACAGCTGAAAACGGGACAACATCCTCAACCGATTGTCGGAGGTGCACTTCTGAAGGCCGGGGCTGCTCTCTCCTCCGATTCCAAGCCAGAGACACTGCAACCCTTTCGCGTGGCCCAACTTGAAGGCTGGAAAGAGCAGCGGCGCTATGGACATCCGTGGCGTATTTCAGACTTTGTGACGGTCGGCAGCCCATTGGCCCATGCCATGCTTCTGCTGGCCAGCGGTTCAAAGGACTTCGACGATCGAAAAGGGCAACGGGAGCTCCCGACGTGCCCTCCTGTGCTCGACGACGATGGGTACGGCTACGTTGACTCGCCCATGTCGCTGCCGGGTAGCCCGAAGCGATATTCCCCGCATGTCCTGCACCACGCTGCGCCATTTGCCGTGACGCGGTGGAGCAATCTCTATTTTCCCGCCCATGGGGGATTGTTCGGGGATTTTATCGGTGGTCCCTTGCGAGAGATGCTCGGGTTGGGCATTCAGGATATTCCCGTCCGGTCTAAGAGCTGGCGGCGCTTTACCCCGCTGACCCATACCGATTATTGGGAAGTGCAGCGGCTGTCCAATCATGCCATCCCGGGCAGTGCCTGTCGCGACGCGTTGGAAGCACTCAACGATGCCATAGGACTGGACCGTCTCGGAGAATACAAATTCGAAGCCAAGAATCCGCCTCCGGCACCCGTCGCTGTGCCGGAGAAAGAATCGCCGGCTCAATGAACGAAGCGATACCTCTAAGAGGAGAGGGCCAGGTCTTGCAGTCGAGCAATTTGGGCGGGTAGGTTTCTGTTCAGGATCTGATCGGTCCGCAAGGCGGTGCCGGTGCAAGCTGCACTGCCGTCCGCTCGCGGCGTCCCTGTGTCTTGCGCATTCGAGGGGTCCTCCTAGAATGCGTGTGTCGTGTGTGAGGTGCCCAGTCGTCAGGTCTGCCGTTCAGATGCGGCGACGTTCCATGCAGCAACATGAAAGACTCCCGCCCCCTTTTCTTTGCCTATGGGGATACTTCGGCCTATGGCTTGGAGGTATGTTCCCATGCCGTTCCACACATTCATCGTCAACTTCAAAGGCTCAACGTATGCTGCTCAAAGTAGCTATAGTAACTGTAAAGGTTTTGTTTCAGCCTGGTCCGGCGATCTTCCAGATGGTGCCGTTCCAGGATTGATTCCCAATTTGAGATGGGGGTTGTCACAGAAAGCCCATCGAGGCGAGTTCGCCGAAGTGCCGAACCGGAAGCATCTTGGCGGGTAGACGCTCCCCCCTCATAGCCCGCCCACTCCGCATTGAGGTGCCCGTCGCCGTTTGCTATGTCGCGGTTGGGAGGCGAGGCATAAATCAGATCATCAGGGATTGCCTAGTTCTCTCGACCGGCCTCTCAGTATCGACCTCCGAACATCACGGTTGAGTCGTCTTGCCGTGGGCATGCATAATGACCGACATGGACAGGGACGATCTGCTTTCCCTCTATCGTCAGATGTTGCTGATTCGCCGGTTTGAAGAAAAGTCGGCGGAGATGTATGCGCTCGCCAAGATCGCCGGGTTTCTCCATCTCTACATCGGCGAAGAGGCGATTGCCGTCGGGGCCATCGCCGCGCTGAGGCCGGACGATTATGCGATCAGTGCCTATCGCGACCATGGACATTGTCTGGCCCGCGGGTCTGATCCTGGTAAGGTGATGGCCGAACTGTTCGGCAAAGCGACGGGGTTGTGCCAGGGCAAGGGCGGCTCTATGCATCTGGTGGACCTCGCGCACCGGTTCATGGGCGGTTACGCCATCGTCGGCGGACACATTCCGTTGGCCACAGGGTTGGCTTTCGCGACCAAGTATCAGAAGCAGGATCTGGTGACCGTCTGTTTCTTCGGCGAAGGCGCCGTTCCGAGCGGCCAGGCGCATGAAGCCTTCAATCTGGCGGCCTTGTGGAAACTCCCTGTGATCTTCATTTGTGAAAATAATCGATATGGGATGGGCACGCCGGTGCATCGGGCGGTGGCGCTGTACGAGAACGTGGCGGAGGCGGCGCGTTCCTACGGCATTATGGCCGAGCGTGTGGACGGCATGGATGTGCTCGCGGTACGGGCATTGATGCGTACGGTGGTGGATCAGGTTCGCGCCGGGCATGGCCCGTTTTTCATCGAGGCGATGACCTATCGGTTCATGGGCCATTCGATGGCCGATCCGTCGCATGGCCATTACCGGAGTAAGGACGAAGTCGAGGAACATCGCAAGCGGGATCCGCTGGTGCTGCTGAAGCAGCAGATCCTGGATGAGGCGCTTTGTGTGGAAACCGACTTCAAACCGCTTGAGCAGGAGGTCGGGGACATTGTGGCCGCGGCGGTGAAATTTGCCGATGAGAGCCCGTTCCCGGAGCCCTCGGCCTTGCATCGCGACGTGATGGTGGAGGACTAGCACCACGATGTTGTTGTCCTACCGGGAAGCCCTCAACCAGGCCATGCGGGAAGAAATGCGCCGCGACCCGCGCATCTTTTTGATCGGTGAAGAGGTGGGCTATTACCAGGGCGCCTTCAAGGTGACCAAGGGATTCGTCGAGGAGTTCGGGCCGCAGCGGGTGGTCGATACGCCGATTACCGAAGCGGGCTTTACCGGCTTGGCCATCGGCGCGGCTATGGCGGGATTGCAGCCGATCGTCGAGCTGATGACCATGAATTTCGGCATCGTGGCGCTGGATCAGATCGTGAACAACGCCGCCAAAATCCGCTACATGTCGGGTGGCCAACTATCTGTTCCCATCGTGATTCGTGGCCCCGGCAGCGCAGCGCATCAACTGGGGGCGCAACATTCGCAAAGCCTGGAAGCCTGGTTTTGCCATGTGCCGGGTTTGAAGGTAGTCGCGCCGTCGACGCCTCGGGATGCGAAGGGGTTGCTGAAGAGCGCGATCCGCGACCAGAATCCCGTGATCTTTATCGAGGCGCAATTGCTTTACGGCACGAAGGGTGAAGTGACGGAAGGGGAGTACACGATTCCGCTCGGTCAGGCCGAGGTGAAGCGCGAGGGGGCGGATGTGACCGTCGTGGCCTATTCCAAGATGGTGCTCGTGGCGATGGAGGCAGCGGATCAGCTGAGTCGTGACGGGCTCGATGTCGAGGTGATCG
>DAONAB010000287.1:0-2172 GCA_035400805.1 Nitrospira sp.
CACCACCAGCGGCACGGAAGAGGTGTCCGACCGTGCCCGCCCACGGGGAAAAATGGACGACTTTTTCGGATCACCGTTCGGCCCGCGTCGATTCGGACCGCCCATGGAACCGCGTGAACACCGAGGCGGCGGACAGGGGTCCGGGGTGATCGTCACCCAGGATGGTTATGTGCTGACCAACAACCATGTGATTGCAGGAGCGAAAACCGTCACCGTGACGCTGCCCGATAAACGGGAGTTCAAGGGACGGATTGTCGGCAGTGATCCAAAGAGTGATATTGCGGTGGTGAAGATCGACGGCACTCAGCTCCCGACCGTTCCTTGGGGCGATTCCAGCCGCCTCCAGGTCGGTGAATACGTACTCGCAGTTGGCAATCCCTTCGGTCTGAATTCCACAGTGACCCTGGGCATCGTCAGTGCGCTGGGCCGCGGGCACATGGGAATCACACAGTATGAAGATTTCATTCAGACCGATGCCGCCATCAATCCGGGCAATAGCGGCGGTGCGCTCGTGAATACCAAGGGAGAACTGATCGGGATCAATACGGCAATCTTTTCACAAACCGGCGGCTACCAAGGCGTCGGGTTCGCCGTCTCGACCGGGATGAGCAAACCGATCTATGAAAGCCTGGTGAAAACCGGCAAGGTCGTACGCGGCTATCTGGGCATCGGGATCCAAGACCTGAACCATGATCTCGCCAAATCCTTTGGCGTGAAGGGCACGAACGGCGCAGTCGTCACCGATGTGAAGGAAGATGGCCCGGCGGACAAAGCCGGAATCAAGCAGGGCGACGTCATTCTTTCCTTCCAGGGCGCGCAGATCGACGATGCCGTGACACTCCAACGCGCGGTCACGCGAACCGCGGTCGGCAGCAAAGCTACGGTCAAAGTGTTGCGGGACGGCCAGGAGAAAGAGTTCGCCGTCACCATGGCTGAATTGCCCGACAACCAGCAGGTGGCCAAAGCAGAAGCTGAACCCTCTGACCAACCATTGGCTGGTCTCGCTGTGCAGGAGCTTGATCGGGAGACGGCTCAGGAACTCGGGTTGAAGGGCAAGATTCAGGGCGTCGTGGTCACCACGGTCGATCCGGAAAGCGACGCGGAACGGGCCGGCTTGATGCCCGGTGACATCATCCGGGAAATCAACCGCAAGCCAGTCACCTCAATGAAGGAGTTCGATCGGGCCGCATCGAGTCTCAAGAAGGGGCAAACCGTGCTGGTCTTGATCAACCGTCGCGGTGCATCCCTGTATCTGAGCGCGAAGATCTAACTGCAGGCAGAACGTCGGGGCGGGTGCCGGTGAGCACAGGCTTACCGGTACCCCGTTCCGCTCTTTTTGGGCATGAGCAAACCAGGAGAATCGGAAGAACGGTTTGGCTTGTCGATCTGACCGGCAGGCTGGGCAACCAGATCATACCCGGCGACATCTGTCACCGTGACCGAAAGGAAATCGCCCGGCTTGGCAATCCCGCGCTCACAATAGACCACCCCGTCGATTTCAGGCGCCAGGCCTTGATGTCTGGCTTCCAGCAGCCGATCCGACTCCTCAGAAACTCCGTCCACCAATACCTCGATGGTGCGCCCGAGATACTCACGGTTTTTAGACTCTGAAATCGATTCCTGCAGCGCCAGCAGCTCATTGCGCCGTTCTTCCATCACCGCTTGGTCGACTTTCAGGTCGAGATCCACGGCCGACGTGCCTTCCTCGTCGGAATACAGAAACACGGCCACGCGATCGAATTCCATGTCGAGGATGAACTGCTTCAATTCTTCAAAGTGCTCATCGGTTTCACCAGGGAACCCGACGATGAACGCCGTCCGAAAAAAGACGCCTGGAATTTTCGTCCGAATACGTTCCACCAGCTTCGTGAGGTGCTGACGATTCCCCAGTCGATGCATGCGCTTGAGCATGCCGTCGCTGATATGTTGAAGCGGCATATCGAGATACTTGGTGATACGCGCCTCTCCGGCATAGAGATCCAGCAACTCATCCGTGACCTGTTGCGGATATAAATAGAATGGCCGGATCCACCGCGCGCCCTCCACGGTGACCAGTTCACGCAGCAACGCCGTGAGTCCCTGTTTGAGCCCCAGATCGACCCCGTAGTTAATGGTGTCCTGGGAAATGAGGTTGAGCTCCTTCACCCCGTCCTGAACCAGCCGCCTCGCTTC
>DAONAB010000287.1:2272-4211 GCA_035400805.1 Nitrospira sp.
ATCAACACGCGACAGGAACCCGACTTCTTGAGACGGCCGTGTTCGATAATGCTATTGATCGATTCCTGCTTGGCCTCTTCGATAAAGCCGCAGGTATTGATGATCACGACTTCGGCGGCACGGGCATCGCCGGTCAGTTGGAAGCCACCGGCCACCAGCGTGCCGAGCATGACTTCGGAATCCACCTGGTTTTTTGAACAACCCAGATTCACAAAGCCGATGGTGGGTTTCTTATCTTTCGCCCGCGAGGGCGTAATCAGTGATGAAGCCATAACCAGGCAGTCTACGAGACGGCGGAAAAGTCTGTCAAACGAGGTCTCTTGCTATTGGAGCGGCAGCTATCCTAGATTGGGCACATGATCCGGACCTTCCAAGGCATCAAGCCCACCATCCCCCAATCCTGCTTTATCGAAGACACGGCGGTCATCATCGGCGACGTCGTGATGGGCGAAGAGTGCAGCGCCTGGTTCCATGCCGTGATCCGCGGGGATGTGAATTACATTCGTATCGGGAACCGGACCAACGTGCAGGACCTCTGCATGTTACACGTCACGCACGACACGCACCCGCTCATCATCGGCGACGACGTGACCATCGGCCACCATGTGGTGCTACACGGCTGCACCATTCAGAATCGGGTGCTGGTCGGAATGGGCGCCATCATCATGGACGGCGCCGTGATCGGGGAAGACTCCGTCGTCGGCGCAGGAGCGCTGGTCACGGAAGGCACCATCGTTCCCCCAAAAAGTCTGATCCTGGGATCGCCGGCCAAGGTCAAGCGCCCGGTGACCGAGCAGGAACTCGCATGGATCCGGGAATCGGCACAGAACTACATTCGATATTCCCGTCAGTATCTCTCGGGACCGGACAAACCACGCCCGGGCTTTTGGGTCTAACCGCGCCACCACAACAATCCGTGTCGCGCCTTATCCGATTTGAATCAAACAGATAGGATCACCGACAGTCGGTGAGGCGTACGTGTGCTCATCCAGTCGGTAGGGAATGCCTCGCCGATGGCACCACTCGGCAACCCACACCGCCTCTTCAACCGTCGTGGTGACCAAGCCCGGCACAGTTAGTCTACCCAGGCAACGATCGACCAACCGGGCAACCGTCCGTTGCTGCGTGACAAACTTGTTCGCATTGAAGGTGACGGGGTTCGCCCTTCCATAAGACAGTACCGATAATTCCGGAAAGCGTTCAGGATCATTCAGCACACTGACCAGCCAGAGGTGATCCACCCGCGGTTTCACCAAACCAGCATCGAGATGCTGAAACCGGATAGGGAACTCGCCGCAGGCGCGATTCAGGACCAGCACCTCCTGCCGCCGTAAGTTACAAGCCACCGCTTGCCGATTCAGCTCTAGCGCTTCCATCACCAGCGGCGGAATCTCCGCCACGCCGGCGCCTACATACAAACTGATGCCCCCAGGCTTGAGCCGGGCCTTCAACGCAGTGGCCACCTTGGTCCCGAGACGCTGACAGAGGCCTCGCTTCGCGGCCCAAAATTCATCACCGCCCTCGTCGCAATAGATCGGGCCCAGCCGGGCATAGTCGAGTCTCGAAAATATCTCCCTGATCGCCCGCCTGACGGCAGGGCCTACCGTCACAATCTTACGCCCCATGGTTCTCCGTCCTGGCCAGGTTGTTGAGGACATGGCTCCATCCTGAACTGTTCATGACCCTGCCCATGCTCCTTATGAAAATAGGCGACGAGGTAGGCGACCGGGAAGTGCCCGGCCTTCCGCTCAGCGCCGGCGAAAACCTGCCCCCACTCGATATCCGGGGGCCGGAAACTCGGGCGCCCACTCACTTGTGGGTGAAGTGTACCTGCGTGGTTGGGGCACTGACTACGCGACGATCTCGGTTCCGATACCTTTGTGAGTGAAAATTTCCAGCAGAATGGCATGCGGCACACGCCCGTCGACGATATGCGCTT
>DAONAB010000288.1:0-4210 GCA_035400805.1 Nitrospira sp.
TGGGCGGCAGATCGAGTCGTGGAGTATTCATGGCGCCCTCCGTCGTAAGCCTGAGTATCATCTCTGACCCAAATCTGCTCCGGATCATAGCAGAATCATTCGAGTGATTCCATTAGGTAGAGAGCCGTTCATCCCGACGCAGGAACATCGTGCCGGTGATGGTCAGAAGCGCGCCGAAAAACGCGGCCGCCATGTCCTTCTGCGCATCCCATTCGTCGCCTTGCGTCCCCAGATACAGACTGCCGAGTTCAGGGCTGACGATCATCGCGACGATCGCCTCGATCACTTCGAAGAATCCGCTCTGCGCCAGAATCCCGCTGATCGCCAGATAACTCACCCACCTGCCCCGCACGCCGGCCAGACGCATGAGCACTTCGCGTAGCGGGTAGACCAGGAGCAACCCATAGGCGAAGTGGACGAGGCGATCGAACGGGTTTCGACTCAACGCCAGCGTATCTTTCAGCCAAAACCCGAAGGGAACTTCAGAATAGGTGTAATGGGCGCCGACCGCATGGAGCAGCAGAAACGCCAGGATCAGACAATAGGCAGGGAGGGAAAACGCGAACCGCCGATAGGTCAGGACGAGCACCGCCACGAGCGCGACTGCGAGCAGATTCTCCAGGAACCAATCCTGCCGATCCACCGGCGCAATCGCCAGACCGATCCAGAACAGCCCATAGGTGATGAGCAACCCCGTCACGATCGGGCGATCGTTCGGTCTCACTCCGCTCTGGTCCCTCGCCCTCACACCCATACCATGCCGTCTACTCGGAAAGCGCCGCTTCGGATTCCAGTGCCGACTCCGCCCCTCGCAAGGCGCGCACCACCAGGAGCAGCGTCATGCACAACAACGAGCCGTAGAGTGCAGCCGCCATGTCCTTCTGCGCATCCCAGATATCCCCCTGCGAGCCTAAATACGTCACCCCCAATTCCGGATGCACGGCGCGCGCCACCCACGATTCAATGATTTCCCAGAGTCCGCTCAGTCCAAGGACCGTCATCACGGGAAGGTAGTACACCACCCACCCTTGGATGCTCGCGCTCAGACGAAACAGCTCTTCCATCGGATAGGCCAGCAAAAACCCGAAACTGAAGTGCACGATCCGGTCGAAGTGATTCCGCCCGAGATGCAGCACCTGGTCCATCCACACCCCGATCGGGACCTCGGCGTAGGTGTAATGCACGCCGATCGTGTGGAGCGTGAGAAAGGCCGTAATGAGCGCATGGGAGGTATGGGACAAGGGCAGGTAACGATGGGTCACAATCAACAGCACGACGAACAGGGCCGGCAGAATGCTCGCCAGCAACCAGAACTGGGGATCCACCGGCGCCTGCGCCATCCAGACGGACACAGCCAGATACCACAGGAGCAGCCCGATCGAAATCAGTTTATTACAACCCACCGTTGTTTCTCCCGATAAGTGGTGTGAGAAGAGGGGGCTCCGGCCACAGGCGTGGCGAAGCAGGTTCAATTACTCTACTGGATGGCCGTCATTGCTGCAACCGCTCTGCCCAGCCTGCCGCAGGCCTTGTTACTGGCGAGATCAATTGAACTCAGCAGCGGGTTTCTTCCTGCGCCCACACGCGCCCCCCCGAACATATTCCACGGCAGTCTGTAGAGCCCCCCTGGCGCACTCGGCAGCCAGAATTGACGATGAGCTACTCGAGGGGCCACTGAACTTAGGTGGCTGCTACTCACTGACCACCTCGCGCTACCGCAATGGCGTCAGGAAACAGGGGTCTTCAAAATCGTAACAGATCCAACATGATTCGTCCTCTGGCGGCTCGTCGATATGCACCCAATGACACTTCCCGTAAAAGCCCCAGCCCCTTGCTTTGTTCAGGCGTTTTTTCGTTGGCATGCGAAACAAGACTTTCACGCCGTTCACCTTTCTCCCATCACCTTCCAGTACGCGCCGAATGAAGTCCGCCGGATTGGCCGCGAACTCCTGCAAGGGCTTGCCGAAAAGCCCTAACGTGATGGTACCGCTCGAGATCTTGAGATCTTTTCCCTTTTTGCCGGAAAAATATTGCACGACCTTGTCTGCTTTCGGATAGGTCTCGACAACGTCGTACCACGATTGGTTGGTGCCGGTCTCCATAGGCTACCTCCTTGCTGTGCTGATGCGGAATGAACGTGCGACATCGACCATGGTTTGCGTCCAGACGCGCAACAATAGAGGCAATAGACGCAACGATAATGCCATGACCTCCGATGTTGAAAAGTCCCTCGCGAGCCGCACCAGCCACTCTTCCCAACCCATTGCGTAGGACCCGTTCATCTCTCGAGCTGAGGAGTAACTCCCCAGCAGACCTGACCGCCCTGCCGCAAAAGGCGACGTTCATCGACCTGTCGACGGCCGGGAGGCCATCGTTTCGCAGCTACAGCACAGGCACAGCTGATGCACTCCGGTCCCGGTCAATGGCGGCGCTGCTATGCCCATTCCCTTGCTGGACATTCAGGGGTTGACCTTTGAGGTCGATCATCATTCGATTCTCGACCGGCTCGACCTCGCGGTCCAAGCCGGGGAAATCCATGCCCTGCTCGGCGCCAACGGTTCCGGCAAGACCACACTCGCCTATGTGCTGATGGGTTGCGAGGGGTATAGGCCAAGCGCCGGGCGGGTACGATTGGACGGGACGGAGCTTCTGCCCCTCAAGATGCATGAACGCGCCCGGTTGGGACTGACGCTCGCCTGGCAGGAGCCGGCCCGATTCGAAGGCGTGACGGTGCGCGAATATCTCAGCCTGGGCAAACCGGAATGCGATCCCGAACCGGCACTGAGGCAGGTGGGGCTCGATCCGGACCGTTACCTGACACGTCGCCTGGACAAGGCACTGAGCGGAGGCGAACGCCATAGGATCGAGCTCGCGTCCGTCCTCTCTATGAAACCCAGACTGGCCATCCTCGATGAGCCGGCGGCGGGCATCGATATGCTCTCGATCAATCACATCATCGACATCATCCGCGCGCTGAAGGAAGCCGGCGGATCGGTCCTCTTGATCACGCATCAGGAGGAGGTGGCCCTCATTGCCGATCGAGCGTCTCAACTCTGCGCCGGACGCATTGTCTTTTCCGGCGGTCCGCGCGAGGCCGTCGATCATTTCCGCGGGCGAACCTGTGTGCGATGCGACGGGGAGGTCTGTGGCTATGTCCGACCTTGAGGAACTGATCCGCGTCCTGCCGATGGTGGGAGCCGAGTCATCGATCCTCGACGATACCAACATTGCGCATGTCGTGGCCCACGGGCATCACATCCTCAGTCATCGGACGGTCCCAGGCCTCCGCGTCAACATGGAGGAAACACCGGACGCCATCATTGGAAAGATGATCATTGACGCGGGCGTCACCATCGCTCAACCGATCCACATGTGTTTCGGCCTGGCCCACCCCACCGGAGTGCAACAGATCAAGATCGATGTGCAGGTGAACGAAGGGGCGCAGGCGCGAGTGCTCTCGCATTGCCTCTTTCCCTTCGCAAAAGCGGCCGAACATCGCATGCAGGCCGTGATGACGATCGGCCCCGGCGCGTCGCTGACCTATACCGAAGGCCACTACCACGGCCCCCACGGCGGCATGCAGGTCCTGCCCCATGCCACGATCAAGATCGGCAAAGGCGCCCGCTATTTTTCAGACTTCTCGTTGTTGTCCGGCTCAGTGGGGAATCTCGACATCGACTACCTCGTCGAAGTGGAGGAGGAGGGTCTCGCCGAGCTCAGTGCAAAAATCTTTGGGCACAAGACCGATCGCATCACGCTGAAAGAATCGGTCATCCTTCGAGGCGAACGATCACGGAGCCTCATCAAAACACGCGTGGTGCTGGAGGGCGACGCCTCCGCCGAGATTACCGGCATCACCGAAGCCCATGCCAAAGGCGCCCGCGGCCACGTGGATTGTATGGAAATCGTGCAGGGCCGGGCTCATGCCAGCGCCGTCCCGATTGTGAAAGTCTTTCACCCGGAGGCGAAAGTCACCCACGAGGCCGCGATCGGAAGCGTGGATAAGAAGGAATTGGAAACGCTGATGGCCCGCGGGCTGAATCCTGAGCAGGCAGTCGAACTGATCGTGAGCGGAATTCTTCGTTAGGCGGAGGCCTGCGCAAACTGCCTGACCGGCAGGGTCACGAGGACGCCTTCGCGGCAGTATGGGGATCGTGAATGACGGCTCCGCATTCGAGGCATCGATAGAGAGGACGTTCTGTTTCATCCT
>DAONAB010000289.1:0-4209 GCA_035400805.1 Nitrospira sp.
GCGCACATAACCTCGCGTTCATTCCGACGCCAACCATCGGTTCGCAGGATTGCGATCTGACGATCCTGTTGAGGGATGAAAAGTCGCCGGTGTGGGATTACCGCCGCACTCTGCGCAAAGGGTTGACGGAACGGTATCCGGGCACCGAATTTACCTTTCAGCCATCCGATCTCACCGCGAAAATTCTGAACTTCGGCGCGCCGGCGCCGATTGACGTCCAGATCAAGGGGCCGGACATGCATCCCAACTACGAATTCACTCGCAAGCTGGCTGGCAAGTTACGCCAGATCCCGGGCGCCACCGACGTGGTCATTCAGCAGACCATGCGAACCCCGACGCTCATGGTTGAAGGCAATCGCACATTCGGCCTGGCCGTCAACAGAACCCAAAAGGAAATGGCGTCCAATCTCCTGATGACGACGGCCGGTAGTCAACAGATCGATCAGGTGTATTGGCTCGACCCCAAGACCGGCATGTCGTATCTCATCAACGTGTATACGCCGCAAGCCCAGGTCAATAGCGTGAATAGCCTCAAGACGATCCCGGTCGAATCCTCGAGTGATGCGCCAGACCATCACGATGTGCAGTTGCTCGGGAACCTCACCGATCTCTCGGCGGAAGGGACACCGGGCGTGATCACCCACGCGAATATTATGCCGCTGTTCGACATCTATGTCGGCACGGAAGGCCGTGACCTGGGCAGCGTGCTGGCCGATGTCGAGACCGTCACTAAGAACATGGAGCACGAACTGCCCCGCAGCGCCGCCATCGAAATCCATGGCCAGGCTTCACTCATGCACGACGCGTATTTTGAGCTGATCTTCGGGTTGCTCGCGGCGATCGTGCTGGTCTACCTGTTGATCGTCGTCAATTTTCAATCATGGCTCGATCCGTTCATCATCATCACCGCTCTGCCCGGCGCACTGGCCGGTATCGCGTGGGCCTTGTTCCTGACGCATACGCGCCTCTCGGAACCTGCGTTGACAGGGGCCATCATGACCATGGGAACAGCCACGGCCAATTCGATTCTCGTCGTCTCCTACGCTCGTGAACGACTCGAAATTCACGGCGAAGCCTTGCGCGCTGCGATCGAAGCGGGCAGGACTCGCTTTCGTCCTGTGCTGATGACCGCATCGGCCATGATCTTCGGCATGGTACCCATGGCGACAGGCTATTCTCAGAACGCGCCGCTCGGCCGCGCCGTCATCGGCGGCCTACTGGTGGCCACCATCTTTACGCTGTTTTTCGTCCCCTGCGTCTATGCCATTTTCTATGACGGGCGCAGCGTTCCTGCAAAGGAGCATGTGTGATGCTGAAGCTGTTCCATCGACGACGCGGAATGCTGGCGGGAATGTGCGTGCTGTTCCTCTATCTCTGCTATCGCGTCTACGAGAGCAATGTCGACGCCACCACGTTGCGTAAGCACACGCTGGAGGACACCATCCCCACGGTGGCGATCACCTATCCAAAGCCGGTGCCACCGACTGAAACGATCACCCTGCCCGGGAATATCCAGGCGTGGTTCGAAGCGCCGATCTATGCGCAGGTCTCTGGCTACGTCAAAATGTGGTACAAGGACTACGGCGCCCTGGTCCGAAAGGGCGACATCCTCGCCGAAATCAACGCGCCCGCTCTCGATGCCCAGTATGCCCAGGCCAAAGCGGATCTCGCCGCAGAACAAGCCAAATATGCCCTCGCCGACTTGACCGCGAAACGCTGGGTAGCGCTGCGCAAAAACCACGCGGTTTCTGAACAATCGATCTCCGTGCAGGAAGCCAACGCGAAGGCCGAAGCGGCCAGGGTCAAGGCGTCGGAACAGAACGTGAAGAATTTTGAGGCGCTGATTCAGTTCAAAACCATCGTCGCGCCCTATGACGGGGTGGTGACCGTGCGGAACATCAACGTCGGCGACTACATCAACAAGGAAGGGAACATCAGCAATCGGAGCTCCATCACCAATCTCTTTACCGTGGCGGATGTCAGCATGCTGCGGCTCTTTGTGTCCGTCCCGGCGGCATTCGGGGCGTTTCTCAAACCGGGGCTGACGGCCGATGTGACGGTGCCCCAACTCCCCAATCGTCATTTCACCGCCAAATTTCTCACGGTCGCGCGCGGGTTCGATGTCAGCACACGTACCGCTGTCACCGTCTTCACGATCGACAATGAGGATCGGGCGTTATGGCCAGGTTCCTATGCGCAGGTCCACCTCACCGCGCCGGTCGACCGGAATGTGCTCACCATTCCCTCCACCGCATTGGTGTTCCAAGAGCACGGCACGCAGGTAGCGGTCGTGACGGAAGATGACCATGTGCATTTGAAACCCATCACGGTGAGCAAACTCATGGACAATGCCGTCGAGGTGGCAGGAGGCATTTCCAGCCAGGATCGCGTCGTGAACAATCCGAGCGCTGCGTTGCTGGAAGGCGACAAGGTGCGCGTCGTGACGCCGGCCCCCGGGTATGATCTCGTGGGCACAGTCACGCCGCTCGCCAAGGAACCGGCGTTGAAATGATCCTTTCCCGACACCGGCGAGACCGCTGCGCCTACGTTGGGCTATCCGGCTCACACCGATTCACAGACTTTGCCGGCGTGCTCCTGGTGGCACTCAGCCTGTCGTCCTGTAGCTCGTTTCCAGCCGTGGATCTCTCGCCGCCTTATGAGCCGGCGCAATTTGTGCTCCCGGCCTCCTGGCACGGATCCAGCCCGTTCGTCGAGGCCAACCCCTCCGACGGCGAACTGCGTCAGGATTGGTGGACCCTCTTCAAAGATCCGGTATTGGACACGTTGGAAGCTCAGGCGTTGACGGCCAATCCCGACCTGCAGGCCGCCGCCGAACGATTCGTGCAATCCCGTGATGTGATGATGAAGGCGCGATCGCAATATCTGCCTCGCGTCGGGTTGGGATTTGATGCCACTGATAACAGGCAGTCCCTCCATCGCCTGTTTCGCCCGCCCGATAGTCCGCTCGAGGAGTCGAGCGTCACCGCTGGAGGGATCGCATCCTGGGAACCGGACTTCTGGTCGGCGCTGCGCAACGCGACGCGGGTGGAGATCTACCGGGCCGAGGAGCGGGCCGCCGATTTTGGTCTCGCGCGACTAAGCCTCCAGGCGGAGGTGGCGGCCAACTATTTTGCGTTACGGGGCCTCGATGCGCAGGAAGCCATTTACACTCAATCCATCGGCCTTTACACGCAATCGTTGGAACTCGTCAACGCTCAGTTCATCGGCCAGATCGCGTCGGCGCTCGACGTCGCCCGCGTCGAGTCTCTCTTGTTCAGCACCGAGACGAGAAGAGCCCAGATACAAGGGCAACGCCAAGTGCTGGAACAAGCCATCGCCATCCTGCTCAACATGGCGCCCGCGGCGTTTAAGATCGCACCGGTCAATGATCTCAAGATGGCGACCTTCACCATCCCGCAAACTCTTCCATCCACTTTACTGGAACGCCGGCCGGATATCGCCGCCATGGAACGCCGGATGGCGCAGGCTAATCGCACCATCGGCATTGCGCGCGCCGCGTTTTATCCCAATGTCTCGTTTCGGCTTGGTGGCGGGTTTGAAGATGAAGCGTTCAGTCTGTTTTCGCTCGCCAATAGTTTCTGGTCTTACGGCTCAGGTGTCTCGCTGCCGCTGTTCCAGGGCGGATATCGCCGGGCGCAGTTGCAACAGTCCTGGTCTGCCTATCGCGAAACGGAAGATCGGTATCGATCGACTGTGCTCAACGCCTTCCGGGAGGTCGAAAACAATCTGAGCCTGACCAACCGGCTGACCCTCGCAGCGAATCGGCAGGACGCCGCTGTGGGGGCGACGCTCAAGACCCAAGACCTCACCATGGAGCTCTATCAAGGAGGATTGGCTTCCAGCCTCGAGCTGATTTACGCTCAGGTCGCCATGCTCACCGCGCGGATTGAGTCGGTGCAGATCAAAGCTGAATTGCTTCGCACCTCAGTGGCGCTCATCCGCTCGCTCGGCGGAGGCTGGAACCGCGATCAATTGCCGACCGATGACGAGATCCAACCCTTCGGAACCTTTCAATACGTGAATCTCGACAAGCCACCATCAGTCCGCGGCATCGACGTCAACGCGGACAACAATAGCCCACACAACAACCTCACCAAAACGCCCGCCGTTCGCTAACTCTCCGTCCCACACAAAACCCGGTTCCTGATTGGTGGAGGGCACGTTTCGTGCTATCTCATTGAGAATGAG
>DAONAB010000290.1:0-4208 GCA_035400805.1 Nitrospira sp.
CCTTTCAGCCGGGCAAGGACTCCGGCGCAGATGCCAGCCCCAATTTCGGTGTGGCCCATGACTTCGACGGCGACCACATCGACGATGTGGCCATCGTGAATCTCCAGTCGACGGACCTTTCCATTCTGTTCGGGCGTGGCGACGGCACCTTTCACTATCCGCCGCGCAATTACCGCACGAAGAACGGTCCCTTTGCCGTGGCGAGTTATCGGGTGTCGGCCGACAATGGGGAGGAGCCTGGCCTTGTGACGGCGGATAACGGCGCGGCCAGCGTCTCGGTGTTTCTGCATCACGGCAGAAAAGGCCAGCTCCCACCGGGTAGTACTCCGGAATAGCAATCCATTCAGATTTGAGCCGCGCCAACCGATGAGGAGACAGGCAGTTTGCTTGACACCTCAATAGGGCTCGGATAGAGTTCGAAAAGGTCGCCGGACACCGGTCCGCGCCATGTTTAGCTCAGATCACGGGGGCTCGTGCGATCGTTTTTGTGGTGGTTTAGCATGGGCTGCCTGACGACGCTGGCAGTCTTAATGGTTCAAGGCGGGGTGCGCGATCTGGTATCGGGGACCAACCCCACGGGAAGCTCAGGCGCAATCCTTTCCTTCAGTACCACGATCTTCGGGGGTGGGTTGTTGGCCGGCTGCCTCGCCCTTATCCTCAATCGTCTCCGCTAAATAACGTGACGACGTTGGTATCGGTCTGAGATGCGCCGAGACGTCTACGCAATCATGTCACAGGAGCAATGGTCGGGCGATGCACTGCCTGAAATGCAAAGGATTCATGATGGTGGAGCGACATTACACGCTCATGAATCGCCGGCTGTATGCGCGTTGCCTGAACTGCGGCTTCTGGATCGATCTGGCCGACTTGCTCCGGTTTTTTCACAAAGTGATTTCCAGCAGTGTGCGTGGCACGAAGGTTCGAGAAACCTATACCCTGTGACCATCAGAACCCCTCTGTTCGTCACAAGAAAGCATAGACATTCCGCATGAACCGTTCACATCGGATGTTGCCGGTGGCTGTCATGGTCATTCCGTTCCTCGTCGGCGCCTTCTGGACCGGTCAGGCCCGGGCGGTCGATAACGATGAGGATGACGAGGTCATTACCGTTCCCTACGATCCCAGACCGGTGCCATCGGCCAAGCAAGCGCACCACAGCCTTCGATGGCGGCATGTGCCGGCGCATAGCATCCTGCTCAAAGAATTGAAGACGGGCACGACGCTGTATCAGTTTGAAAGCGAAAAGCGGTTGTCCCCGGCCAGCCTCACCAAAATCATGTCAGCACTCGTCATTCTGGAGTACGGCCATCTCGACGACGAAGTCACCGTCAGCCCCAAAGCCGCCCGCGCACACAAGACGCACTTGCGACTGCGGACCGGCCAGATCTTTCGCCTGGAAGATCTGTTGAAAGCCATGTTGATCATGTCGGCCAACGATGCGTGTCTCGCGGCCAGCGAGCATGTGGGTGGGGATGAGGCACGATTCGTTGATCTGATGAATGCCAAGGCTGTTGCGCTGGGATTACACAACACCCATTTCAGCAACGCCTGCGGATTCGATGCCCCTGAACACTATTCAACGGCGGAAGATCTGGCGAAGCTGAGCGAAATCGCCATGTCCCATCCCGTGTTCAAAGAGCTCGTCCGCGAAGAGCGGGAAATCATTATGCCGATCAATGAGCATCGCGCGTACGTCTTGCGCACCACCAATCGGCTGCTGGGCCGAATTCCCGGGGTGCAAGGGGTGAAGACGGGCTTTACGTCCAAAGCCGGCCGATGCCTGATCGCGAAAGTCTCCCAGGACGGGAGCGATCTGCTGCTCGTGATTCTCAACTCCAAACGGCGCTGGAATACGGCGACCAGCCTCATCAATTACGGCCTGCGCCTGAGCGATAGCCGCGCCGCACTAGCCCGATAAATTCCCGTCAGCGTGAGTGGTGGCACGTGATCTGTGCCGGTCTCGTGGTCAGCGAGCCCGGCTTACGTGCGTCCTGTTGATGGCGACGGGGTGTGATGGCTGATGGAATCGAACGGATGAACCGTACGAAATGTCCGAGAGGGCTGGAGCGAAGATAGGTTGCCTGATGGATTATCGCGGGAGTGAAAACTCCACGTTGACATCCTTCCCGAGATAATTCACCTGAAAGCCTTGCTTGTCATAGGCCAGCATGGCGCCCATCACATTCTCGTCGCCATAATCTTCCTTGCCAAGAATCTTGCGCACATCGTCCGGGCTTTCGCTGTTAAGGACATTGCGGAAGACGCCGCGCGTTTTAAAGGCAAAACGATTGTTGATGAAGATGAGATCGACTTTGCCGTCCTGCACCCGCACGCCGGCCATCGGCCCAGTCGGTTTGCGCTGATCGAGCAAGAAAATGAAGGTGGCTTCTTGTTCCGCCTTGATGCCGGGGATTTTTTCGTTCACCAACCCGTCGAGAGCCTTCGCTTCATCATCCCCCAGCTTGATTCCGAACAGCGACACATCCTGGCTTGCCACCCCCTTGGGGTCGCTTACGTCGTTCTTGCTCAGTTCATAGGGTTCGGCAGTGACGATGGCAGCGAGGCACAGGGACCCCAGCATAGTCATCAAGGCTGTGAATGTCCGTGTACGCTGCATCATGAATGCCTCCTTAACGCTCATGAAAGCCCATGCTGAAATATTGGACTGGGTCGCCACTACCGGTCACATGAAAGAGGGGAGAGTCAGGCAACAGGCCATTTTATCCAAGCGTCCGTCTGACTTTCAAGGTCGCGCTCGGGGTTATTGCGGGGTGAGGATGAGCCCAGCATCGCGTGTCTGCGGCGCATTTGCTGTGAGGCGTCAGGCCGCTGTCGACTTGCGGCGCCTGTTTCGGGAAGAGACGGTCGATCCTGACTGCAGATCCCGCATGGTGGTTTCGCAGAGCGCGGCAAACTCTTCGGCCGCCTGGCCACGATGCCGCTTCGTGAGATACGCGAGCCCAACGGTATGGCGGGGCGTAGGATCGTACAGATCGATGATCTGGAGCTGTGATGCCGGCAGCCGGGATTTAACGTAGAGTTCAGGTAGGATCGTTGCCCCGGTGCCCTCCGCCACCGCCTGAAGAATGCCTTCCGGCGACGTCATCTCCAGGACCACCTGCGGGTGAACACCGGCTTTTGCACATTCCGATTCGACCATTTTCCGCAGGCAATAGTCGGCCGGCATGAGGACTAACGGCACCTGCGCGAGGTCCTGCATGCGTGCACGGCGCTTCCCGATCTTCATGCCGGCGGGAGCAATGAGTGCGAGCCGCTCTTCAAACAGCGGGATGGTGGTGACATGCGCGTGGGACAGTGGAAGCAGGCAAATGCCGATATCGAGACGATTGGTCAAGAGACCAGCGACGATCTCGGAAGAAGGTTGGGCGTGTACCTGAAGATGGATATCGGGAAAGCGTTGTTTGAATCGAGAGACCAGCGGTGCAATCAGGTAGGAATTGACCGTCGACAGCGTGCCGACCACCAGCCTACCGCGCTTCGAGCCGAGCAGTTCGTGGACGACCTGCTCGGCCTGCTCCAATTCCTGCAAGGCCCGCGCGGCATGCACCTGAAAAAGTTCGCCTGCCTGCGTCAGCACGACTTTCCGCCCGAGGCGGTCGAAGAGGCGCGTGCCCAATTCTTTCTCAAGTCCGCCGATCTGAATGGATAACGAAGGCTGGGAGACATGCACATGCTCCGCGGCACGGCTGAAATTCTGGTGCGCCGCCACGGCCATGAAATATTCCAGTTGTCGCAGTTCCACGTTGGCTCCATTCAGCTATAGCTTCAGACTATGGATTGTATCAAAACAATATATTAGACGAATAGATCTTAAGTCTCCTATGGTGAATCGTCAATCGGAATGTTGCTTCACAGAGCCGTCGCGCCTTGTCGGCAGCGAGGTCAGGCAACCGGCCATTCATCATAAGGGAGGTGGACGATGGTATCAAAGTACGGGATGGGAATGATGCTCTTGGGGAGCGTGGTATTGCTCGGCGGATGTGCGGAGACAGGTGGCGTGAGCCAGGGGCAGCGCCCGGGGGCCTCGGCCACCGCGGCGAAGTCGCTATATGATCGCTTGGGCGGCAAGCCCGCGATTACAGCGGTGGTCGACCAATTTGTTGCCAATGTTGCCGCTGATGGACGAATCAACACCCGGTTTGCGACCACCGACATCCCTAAGTTGAAGGGGCATCTCATTGATCAGG
>DAONAB010000291.1:0-4189 GCA_035400805.1 Nitrospira sp.
ACGGGTTCGGGCTGAGGTGAACGAAGCCGGCAGCATCATTGATGTTCATCCAGAAAAATCCGGTGGCGGTCACTGAGGGTGCATCAATAGGGGCCGCGCCCTAATCATCCCTGTGTCCGGTTGATGACCGGGCACTGGGATGACCGGTGGCTCAGTGAGTACCCGTGACCGTCCTCACAGCCGATCCTTGCGTCTCTTCAAATGTGCCGGTTCCACACCCCAGTCCGCCATACATCATGCCGAAAAATCCGCAGTAGGCTCCAGCCTTGAATGCCCAATCTCGGCGTGTGGCTTGTTCAATATGGCCATCATGCAGAAGAACTGAGATGTATTGAGTGCCGACGGGGATCATCGCCGGCAGGGGGATGACAACGAGATACAGCACGATCCCGGCCCATCGGAAGCCACCGGTTGTATAGATCCACTCTTCCTTGCCATCATCGCGTAGTGTGATGTCGTCAGGCGCACCCCATTGTGTTCGTAGTTCCGTGGCCGTCTTGATGTCGCCATCGGTGCCGGCCTTGTGCAGATCGAGAGCGCCCCTCGTCTGCTCGAGCTTCGGGTGGTCGCTGGATTCGGTGCGTGTGCCGAGGGTCCAAGCGCCGAGCCCGACGCAGCCTTGTAGCGTGACGATCATGGCAATCCAAAACAAAGCGCGTAGAGACTGGTGCATAGCGTCCTTTCTTCAGCGTCGTGCGGCCGAACCCTACCCAGGTCCTTCTCGAAATACAAGCAGGAGGGAGACGAGCCGGACGTGAGCCCACGACGAGGAGGGCTCATGTTGCCGGGCCCCCCTCCCAAGGTAGGATACCGCCTGACCCGCCAGCCTCGGTAGGATCCCGCCATAAGGAGGTTGTGATGGCACCTCGTCGGTATGTTCGAACCTACTACCGGTTTCCCCTCAACTATCCGGTGATTTTCGGCGGAGCACCCTTTGTCGGGGAAGGCGTGCTGACCAATCTTTCCTTGAAGGGCTGTTCGGTGACCTGTGATCGGGAGGTGCTCTGCGGTAGTCAGGTGCGCGTGAGTATGCTCCTCGAACATCAACCGCCGGCGTTGCCGGTTGAACTCGGGACGATTAAATGGGTGAGGGGGAATCAATTCGGCGTGGAGTTCGTGCGCATGCCGATTGAAGCGCAGCAACGCTTGAACAGGACTTTGCGGGTGGAATTAATCGAGTGGCTGGAGAAGCGCCACCGCAAGAGTCCCTCGTCGCTTCAGGACAACTAACGCCCTACCGTTCTCATTGCTTCTCAGCGTGCTCCTTCTCCTACCGACCATTACAGGACGCCAGGTATCGAATCAGTTCGAGCCGCGCACCTTCGAAGGACGACTCCGCTGGACCGGAGGGTTTCGATAGAAGGCGTCCCTGATGAGGAGTGGTGTCTCCTGAGACATTCCTGTACACTACACCCCTTAGCCGAACCTACTGCGCATGTCACGCACGATCATTCGGATCGTTGCTGAGCTAGAGAGCCGATTCATCGCTCGCCGATGGAGCCCATGGCTTCCGACCCGCCGTCTTCAGCTTCTCCGCCGCCGGACGAGATCCACCAAGGATTGCGTTCCTGGTGGTGGCGCCTCGCCGAATGGAATCCTTGGCTGCTCACGACGGTTACGCTCGCCCTGGCGACCGGTCTGCGTGTGGCCCTGACTCCCTTATGGGGCTCGAGCTACACCTTTATCACCTATTATCCTGCCATCATGTTTATCGCGGTGGCCAATGGCTGGCGCCATGGCATCATCGCGACCGTGCTGTCCTCGGCACTGTCTACCGGCCTCTTTCTTGAGATCCACGCGTCTCCGGGCGAGCAACAGATTGCCCTGGCCTTGTTCATCACGGCCAACGTCATCATCGTGTCACTATCCGAAGCGGTTACGCGGGCTCGGCTTCGCGCACAGGCGGAAACGTCTCTCGCGCGGGCCCAGGAACAGCGATTGCGTCAGGAAATTGATGCCCGAACCAAGGCGGAAGAGACGGTTCGCGCCAGCGAGCGTCAGATGCAATTCGTGACGAATCATGCCCCCGTTCTCATCGCCCAATGTGGAACCGATGGGCGGTATCGCTTCGTCAATCAGCAATATGCCGAGCTCGTAGAACGCTCAGCGGAGGCTCTTGTCGGCCTCCATCCTCGTGAGGTGTTGGGCCCGGAGGCGTACGGGCAGGCTGCGCCATACATGCAACAGGCGCTCGCCGGGAGGCAGGTGAAATTTGACCAGCAATTTCTGGGCGCTGCGCCCATGGGCCGTCTCCTGCAAGTGACCTATGCCCCGGAATGGGACGAACGCGGAACCGTAACGGGATTTATTGCCGCCATCGTCGATATTACCGAGCGCAAGCAGGCTGAGGAGGCGCGGGCCACCCTTGCGGCCATTGTTGAATCCTCGGAGGATGCGATTGTCAGTAAAGATCTCAAC
This sequence comes from Nitrospira sp., assembly GCA_035400805.1. Lineage (GTDB taxonomy): Bacteria > Nitrospirota > Nitrospiria > Nitrospirales > Nitrospiraceae > Nitrospira_A. Next base: position 2,419 of record DAONAB010000291.1, read on the forward strand.
GGGATCATCACCAGTTGGAACCGTGGCGCCGAGCGGTTGTACGGCTACACCCGGGAGGAAGCCGTCGGCCAGTCCGTGCAGCTGGTGATTCCGGAAGAGCGGTTGGAGGAAGAGGGGCCCATTCTGGCGCAGATCACGCGCGGGGAGGCCGTGCGGCAATATGAAACGGTCCGGCGAAGGAGAGACGGCACGCTGATTGATATTGCCCTGACGGTCTCGGCGATTCGCAACGATGAGGGGCGCATCGTCGGGGTGTCTAAAGTTGCCCATGATATTACCGAACGCAAGCGAGCCGAAGCCGCGTTGCGGGAAAGCGAGGAACGCCTGCGTCTCTTCATCGAACATGCGCCGGCCGCGATCGCGATGTTCGACCGGCAAATGCGGTATGTCGCGGTGAGCCGGCGGTGGCTGGCGGACTATGGGCTTGATGGCCATGTGCTAGGGCGCAGTCATTACGAGGTGTTTGCTGACATTCCTGATCGGTGGCGAATGGCGCATCAGCAGGGCTTAGCCGGCGAGGTGATCCGTGTTGAGGAAGACCGGTTCGAGCGTTCCGACGGGACCGTCTACTGGCTTCGGTGGGAGATTCGCCCCTGGCGGAATAAGTCGGGCGGCATCGGCGGGATCATTATTTTTGCCGAAGACATCACGAGCGGCAAAATGGCCGAAGACGCGTTGCGTGAAAGCGAGGCCCAACATCGCGCCACGTTTGACAATGCCGCGGTCGGTATCGCCCATGTGGGGCTTGATGGACGCTGGCTGCGCTGCAATGACGCCATGTGTGCGCTGACCGGCTATTCTCGCGACGAATTGCAGGGCAAGACGTTCACCGAGATTACCCATCCGGACGACATCGAGCAGGATTGGGCCGCCGTTCGACGGCTACTGGCCGGAGAAGCCGAGACCTTTTCCATCGAGAAGCGGTACATCCGGAAGGATGGCTCACTGATCTGGGGGCATCTGACCGTTTCGCTTCTGCGGGATGCCCAGGGCACCGCGCAACATTTCATTTCCATCGTGCAGGACATTCAGGGCCGGAAAGAAGCGCAAGCACAATTGCGGCAACTCGCCGATGATCTGGAACAACGTGTCGAGGCACGGACCAGAGAATTGGCCGATACCCAGGACAAGCTGCGCGCGCTGACGACGGAACTGAATCTGACCGAACATCGTATCCGGAAACAGCTCGCCACCGACTTGCACGACTATCTGGCGCAACTCCTAGTCCTGAGCCGGATTAAATTAGGCCAGGCCAAACTGGAAGACGTGACGCCGGCGGCGATGCAGGCGATGACGGAAGTCCAGGAGGTCATGGACCGGGCCTTGGCCTATACCAGGACGTTAGTGGCGCAACTCAGTCCGCCGATCTTGAATGAATTCGGACTGCTCATGGCGCTGAGATGGCTGGCCGACCAGATGCAGCGGGAGCTCACGGTGACCCTGGATCTGGAGAACGAAGTGGTCTCCCTTTCCGAGGAGCAGTCCGTCTTATTGTTTCAGTCGGTTCGTGAACTTCTGATGAATATCGTGAAACATGCGGGGACCACTGAGGCGAGAATTTCCGTCACACAGGCCGGCGGGGTCTTGCGCATTTGCGTATCGGATCAGGGCGTCGGTTGTGAGGTCGATGGCACTGAGACCAGGCTGAAGCCAGGGTTCGGTCTGTTCAGTATTCGCGAGCGCATGAAGGCTCTCGGGGGAGAGTTCGACATGCAATCGATTCCCGGGGAAGGCACGACGGCCATCCTGCAGTTACCGGTTGGGCAGCCAG
>DAONAB010000292.1:0-4180 GCA_035400805.1 Nitrospira sp.
GCGATCCGGGCATTAGCGATATCGATATTGGATGACAGCACCGGCACTCCGGCGGCGCGGACTTCCTCCACCGGGCCGGGATGAAACGACAGGACGAGATCCAGATCGTGAATCATCAAATCCAATACCACGTCGACGTCGGTGCCCCGCTCACCGAAGGCGCTGAGCCGATGGCCTTCGATGAACGCCGGACGTTCGATCGAACTACGCATGCGCTGCATGATCGGGTTGAATCGCTCGCTATGTCCCACCTGCAGCAGGCATCCCTGGCGGGCAGCCAGCTCGACCAGCTCGCGGGCCTCGGCCGAGGTGACGGCAATCGGCTTTTCAACCAGGACATGTTTGCCGGCTTCCAGGCAGGCTTTTGTCGCCGCGAAATGCGCGGAGGTCGGAGCGGCCACGCTGACGAGATCAACCTGCTTCAGCACCTCGGCGAGGTGTGTCCAGGCCTGCACGCCATGACGCTCGGCAATCAGCTTGGCGCGGTCCGGTGACGCATCATACACACCGGCCAGCGTGACGCCAGGCAGCGTCGCGTAATGTCTTGCATGGTGCTGTCCGAGATGGCCGACGCCGATGACCCCGGCGCGAAGCGACGTCATTGCGCGCGCTCCCGTCTCACGGCCCCAACCTCTCTCTCCATGGCGGTTGGCCTCATGTCATTCCGACGATCGCGATGCCGGCGCGGTTCGCCTTGGCAATCGTATCGTCACGGTCCAAAAGAATGCCGCGTCCTGCCTCCAAGGCCAACACCGACGCCTTGACGGCTTCCATAACTTCGATCGTACGCGGACCGACGGCGGGGAGATCGAACCGGAGGTCTTGCTGTGGTTTGCACCGCTTCACGACGACCGCGCCTCCGTGCGCCAATTCTCCGCCCCGGCGAATGGCTCCATCGGTGCCCTCGACGGCTTCGACCGCCACGATCACGCGATCTTTCACCACCACGCATTGCCCGATGTCCAACGCCCCGATCTGCTTGCCCACATCCCAGCCGTAGCGGATATCCTCCCACTCCTTCTTGTTCGGCTCACGCCTGGTCAACGTGCCCGTTTCGACAAGAATCCCTTGAAGTCCGAAGGTCGACTCGCAGATCCGAATACCTTCCTGCTCGATTTCTTCAGCTACCCGCCGGAGAATATCGTCATCCTTAAGATGAATGAGTTTGGCCGCCAGAGCCAACGCGCGAAAGTCCGGACGAACCGTGGAAAAGACATGCGTCTTCTTGATGCCGCCCAGCATCACGGCCTGCTGCACGCCATCGCCCTTGAGCGCGTCGATCAACTTGCCGAATTGCCCGATCTTGATCCAGTGAATGTGATCGACGTGCCGGGCCAATTCCGGATCGGTTTCGCCTTCATGCGCCACCGCAAAGACAGAGTACCCGAGACGTTTCGCATTGTCGGCGAAGATGATCGGAAACCGGCCGTTGCCCGCGATCAGTCCGATCCGCTGGTCCCCAGGAGCCTGACCGTCATGGCCTGCATGCCCGCCCACCGGTGTTATTCCTCTTCGCCTTCCTGATCTTTACCCACTGAGCGGCAAATACCCCGTTTCGTTCCCTGCATAAAGTCGGCGACTTGCATGACATCCTGGCTCGCACCGAACGTCTCACGCGCCAGTTTGACCGCCTCCGCCACACGATGGCCGGATCGGAAGAGCACCTCATAGGCCTTCTTCAGAGCCGCAATACGCTCGGCGGAAAATCCGTGACGGCGCAGCCCGATCGAGTTCAATCCGTACATGCGGGCACGGTACCCGCCGGCCGCCCGCATGAACGGCGGAAGGTCCTGGCCGAGCGCGCAACAGCCTCCGACCATCGCATAGGCGCCGATGCGCACGAATTGGTGAATGCCCGAGAGGCCGCCGATAATGGCATGGTCGCCGATGGAAATATGCCCCGCCAGACTGGCCGCATTCGCCAGGATGAGATGATTGCCCAGATGGCAATCGTGCGCGACATGGACATAGGCCATCAGAAAATTGGAATGGCCCACGGTGGTCACGCCCCCGCCCTGCACCGTGGCCCGATTGACGGTCACATACTCGCGCAGAATGTTATCGTGGCCGATCACGACCTTTGTCGGCTCGCCCTTGTACTGCATATGTTGCGGCGGCCCCCCCACCGACACGAAGGGATGCAGTTCGCACCGCTCCCCGATATCGGTCCACCCGTCGATCGACACATGAGACAGGACGCGCGTACCGGCACCGATGGTGACGTGTTCACCGACGACGGAATACGCCCCGACCTCCACGTCATCTGCGAGCACCGCTTTCGGATGGATCACCGCGGTCGGATGAATCTTCACTCACACCTCCTCGCCCTCTGGCAAGCCGCTAAAACACCGGTCAGCGTGTTGACCATCTCGCTGAACGGCACGTTTGCACAGCCTGCGGTTCCCCTGCATGACCCCGGCCGGTCCGGGGACACTCTACGCCTCTATCCCGCCGCTTTCTCGTCCATCACCATGGCGGTGACTTCCGCTTCGCAGACCAATTCGGTGTCGACAAAAGCCTTCCCCTGCATCTTCCAGAATGGCGCGCGTTTCTTGAGCACATCCACTTCCAAGCGCAAAATATCGCCGGGCACGACAGGCTTGCGGAACTTCGCCCCGTCGATGCCGGTTAAGTACACGACCGGACGCCCGACCGCGCCGAGGGATTTGAACGCGAGCACGCCGCCGACCTGGGCCAATGCTTCGAGAATCAGCACGCCCGGCATGACCGGACGTCCCGGAAAGTGCCCCTGAAAAAACGGCTCGTTGATCGTCACATTTTTGATGCCCACAATCCGGCGATCCGGATCGAGTTCGCGAATGCGATCGACCAGCAAAAACGGATACCGGTGGGGAAGGATCGATTGAATCTCAACGCTGTCCATCACTGACATCAGCCCCGCCTCCTGTGTTGCGTAGACGATTACGGCACACGGCTACTTGTTCTGCCGATCGAACTCCTTGATGATCTGTTCCGTCAAATCGACCGACGGATGACTGTAGATCACAATCTTCACCGTCGACTCGCTGCCCTTATCCAGGATGGCCGTGAAGCCTTCCTTCTGCGCGACCGTCGCCGCGGCGGCCTGAATCTTCTGGGCATACTCCGCCACCATGCCGCGCTGCTTCTCCTGCACCTCGCGATTGAAGTCCTGAATCCGGCGCTGATAGGCCTCCAACTTCGTTCGGAAATGCTCCTGCTTTTCCTTGCGTGCCTCCTCGGACATCGAGGCGTCCTGCATACCCTTTTCCAGCTCTTTCAATTCCTGGTCATCGGAATCGATGATCTTCTGGCGCGTCGTCGAATAGCTTTTGAGCTCCTCTAGCGCGCGTTTCCCGGCCACGCTCCGCTCGATGACCTGTTGTTGATCCATCATGGCCACCTTGATGTGATCCGCAGCCCATACCGGCTGCGCTCCCCAGGCCAAGAAGACCAATAGAACACCAGCCGCCATCCAATTACGTACGTTCATGGATTCCCTCTCATGGATACGTTTTGTTGAATTCCTCAATCAATTGGGACGACACGTCGACCGCTTCATCGAAATACAGCGTGGGGCCTCCGCGCCCGCGGTCGAAAATGGCCTGCAGTTCGAGCCGCTTAGCCACCTTGCCGGACAAGGCTTCGATCTTATCCCGGAATCCGTCCAGGACTTCCTTCTGTTTGTCCTGCACTTCGCGGTTCAGATCGGTCACTTTCTGCTGATATTCAGCCATCCGGCGACGGAACTGTTCTTCCCGTTCACGCTTGGCGGTCGCACTGAGCACACTGCCCTGCTTGACAAAATCTTCCTCCATCCGGCGAAGTTCTTTTTCCTCCAGCTCGATCAATGCCTGCCGATTCTTGGCAAAGGAGGCCAACATGTCCTTGGCTCGTTTCCCGGCGTTGGTCTCGCCGAGAATACGCTGAGGATCTACGACACCGATGCGGGTGGACGTCGGCACCGTCGATGGATTCGACCGGCATCCGGCGGCCAGCAGCGATACGGTCAGCAGCGCCAGGCACAGGCCGCTCCACCCGGCTCCCCGCAGCCCTCTCCAGCCCCCCAATCCACGCATTCGTCCGATTCCTTTCCTACACCCGCGCCGCACAGCCTGCATCAGAACAACGATCCGATCGTAAACTCGAAGACGCCCATACGCTCGGTCGGCCGGGGATCGAGGTTGATTCCGTAGGCCGC
>DAONAB010000293.1:0-4175 GCA_035400805.1 Nitrospira sp.
CCTCGACGACGCCGCTGGGCACGCCGCTCGTCGTGGCCTCGGCGACGGTGCCCACAACCACGCCGGTGGCGGATGGCACGCTGTACTACCACCAGGATGGCCTCGGTACGGTGACGGAACTCACCGATATCAACGGCGCCGTGGCCAAGGCCTATGCGTACGATGCGTATGGGAATATCCTGGAGTCACCGGGCACGGTGGAGCAGCCGTATACGTATACGGGCCGAGAGTTCGATTCAGAGTCAGGGCTCTACTACTACCGGGCGCGGTATTACGATGCCTTGACAGGAAGGTTTCTGCAGAAAGATCCGATTGGATTTGGTTCTGGAGACAGTAACTTTTACCGTTATGTGCGAAACGCTCCGGCCAGGTTCAACGACCCACGGGGACTAAAACCTGGGGATCCTTTTGACAGCGAGCGGGAGGCAGTTCTAGATGCAATAGATTGTATCTGTGCTAAACCGAAGTCTGCGAGGCGGAATGAGTGGGGAGGGTATGTCAGGAGAGTGCCTACCAACCAGGGATTAAAATACGTAGCATCGGATCCTAAGACCTCGAACAGTCCGGGGTCTGTAGAAATAACTGCTCCAAGGGATGAGTCTGTAACTGCTCTATATCACACTCATAATTCATATTTTGGATCATTAAGGTTCACGGATCCGGATGACTATGCCGGTCCTAGAGGGTGGCGTGAGCAACGAGAGTTCACCAACTACCTTGGAGGGGGAAGCGAGGATCTGAATCCGGGTTGTCGAAAGGTACTCAAGTTTGTACCGGGATATGGCATTATTCCAGTCAGGCAATAGGGGAAGCATTCATGCATTCAAAATGCTACAGACCGACTAGTTTTATTAGAATCGCATATTTTGCTTGTAGCTTGTTCTTCCTGCTTGTTACAGGTTCCCCAACAAAAGCGTTTGGAAGTGTTGAGCTAAAAGCGATATTCCTGGCTAATGCTGAGTTAGAAAGAATGGGGATTCATCCAGAGAGCTACGATATAGAGGTGGACGACGGTAACCAGCAGTGGGACAGGTTCATGGGGTATATGAAGACCAGCCCAGACATTGAAACGCAACAGCTATTCGAAGTCTATGACACAAAGCTTCGAGGCAAGAATTATTGGGTTGTCTACTACCATCCTAAATCAATTCATGGAGGTATTGTTAAGGGCGGCGGAGTGACCCTTGTCATTGAACAACAGACAGGAGCTCCACTTCTAGTGATCCATGGAGAGTAGTGGCCGATTTAAGCAGCGTTGGTTCTTGGTACTCTCCGGCCAACTCAGCCTCCTGGGAACTCCAGCTACAACCGAACGGAACGGCCCGCTTTGCCGTGGCCGGACCGGACGCAGGGGCGGGGACGACGTTCGTGAGCGGCGGCGTGGCGACGACGCAGCGGGTCAACGATGGACAGTGGCATCGGCTCGGGGTGGTCCGCAATGGCACCGAACTCCGGCTCTATCGCGACGGCCAGCTGGAAGGCTTTTGGAACTTTCTCAACGGGCCGCCGCTCTTGACGAGCCTGCCGGCGGGCGGCCTGCGCATCGGCAGCGGGGGCTGTGGGACCAGTCCGTTCACCGGTCAGCTCGATGAGATCACCATGGCGGATCGGGCCTGGACGGTGGCCGAGCTCCAAGCGCCCCGGACGCAAGAGCAGCCCGTGGCAAGTTATGTCTATGACGCGCTCTCGCGCCGGATCGCCACGACCCTGTCGAATGGGACGCAGACGACCTACAGCTATGATCCGGCGTCGCAGGTCACCAACATCCTGCATCAACTCACGGCCAGCAGCACGCAGATTAACAAAGCCGACTATCTCTACAACGGGGTGGGGAATCGCACGAGTCTGACGGACCGGAGGGGAAGTCAGACGTTCGGCTACGACAACCTGGATCGGCTGACGAGTGCCTCGCATCCGTTACTGGGCACGCCGCAGAACTTCGCCTATGATCCGGTCGGCAATAGAACAACCGGTGGGACGGTGGTGAACGCCGGCAATCAGCTCACGGCAGATACGAACCATACCTATCAATATGACGACAACGGGAATCTCACGAGAAAGACCTTGCTCGCCACAGGGAACTATACTCAGTACACGTATGATGTGGAAAATCGGCTGACGCAGGTTCAAGAATTCGCCGCCGGCAATCCCACGGCTGTCACGACGTCAACGTACCGGTACGATGGCTTGGGCCGTCGGATTGAGAAGGTCGCCAACGGCCAGACGAAGCGCTACATCTACGACGGCGAGGATATTTTGCTGGAGTATGATGGGAACAACCTGCTGCAAGCCCGGTACACCCACGGGCCGGGCATCGATGAGCCGTTGAGCCGGACGCCGATGGTGCCGGGCCTCGGCAGCGGTCAGACGGCGGTGCTGGCTTCCACCCCGGATGGCCTACGCGGGCCGGTGGTGGATGATGGGATCAAGGTGAATGGCCAGGTGTCGGTGGGCTTTGTCTTTGTCTCCGGGATGCCGGCGCCGGCGATCGGCCAGCCGATCGACTCGACGGGCCTCGAACAGCCGATCGCGCCGATCGATGTCACGGCCGCCGCGGCCACCGGCACGCTCGCGGTGGACCTGATCGATACGGGGGGCATCGGCGGTAATGCCCCGCTCTATCTGGTGACGCGCGACCACGCGACAAACCAGGTGCTCGAAAGCCGCCTGCTGTTTCCTGCCCGTGCGACGTTTGCCTCGACGACGCCGCTGGGCACGCCGCTCGTCGTGGCCTCGGCGACGGTGCCCACGACCACACCGGTGGCGGATGGCACGCTGTACTACCACCAAGACGGCCTCGGTTCCGTAACCGATCTCACCGACAGCACCGGTGCGGCGGCAAAGAGCTACGCGTACGATGCGTACGGCAATATCCTTGAGTCGCCCGGCACGGTCGACCAGCCGTATACGTACACCGGAAGAGAGTTCGATCCAGAGTCAGGGCTCTACTACTACCGGGCGAGATATTTCGATGCGGGTACGGGGAGGTTCTTGCAGAAGGATCCATTGCGGTTTATCAACGGCACGAATCTCTATGTGTACACTATGAACAACCCGACGAATTTCGCTGATGCCCTCGGGCTGTGGCGTAATCCATCGGACATTTATGATGAGGCAATGAGGAGGGCACAGAATAGTCCGTTCCCCGATCCACACAATGGGCTGCAGGATGCGTATCGGCACTGCCTGGCAAGTTGCATGCTCACCCGAGAGAATTCCGAGTTCGAGGCCCGAATACTGGGCTGGGCGAATGAACAGCGTGGAGATTGGTTCCACAACCAGGAGGAAGGGGAGCGCGAGGCTGATGAGGCCAATAACAAATGTGGGAGAGGGTTTGGACAAACGGCGAACTCCACTCAAGACTGCGAACAGTCCTGCGGCAACGTCGCGAGAGGTGGCACGCTCAAAACATATCAGCAAGGGACGACGCCGCGTTATTGGGATACGCGGCTGTCATGGTTGCCGTAGATGCAGAGGCTCACTGAAGTGCGAACGGTGATATTCTGTTCATTCTTAGCGTTGATGATTGCAGCCTGCGATCAAGACGTGCTGTACTCAACCTCGTTTACGGAGGTCGCAACTGAACGGACGAAACTGATCGATGGAATTGAAAGCTATCAAAGCGCGGAAGAGTCAAAGAGCCAATTCCAGAAATGGGAAGTGATCGAAAACAGTAGTCTTGCTCCTGGCGACAAGCGACCTCCGTTCAGCATCCACGTGGTAGCTATTGACAATTACTCACACCTAGGCCATTCAGGAACATTGCGCCTTAAATTCTTCAACAATCGGCTCGCGGAGGTGAGATTTTATCCAAGCAGCTTCGATCAATATGTGGAGCGGCTAAAAGAAGCCGACAAACTCACGTTCAAGGTCACGGAAACAAGTGCTGACCTGCCTGAAGCATATGTATCGCCGCATACTCATGTCTGGATCTATAATCAACCCCATCTCGATCCATATGGCAAAGAAAAATATGTGGGATGGAGCGATACCCGGCTGGAGAAAGAAGAAGCGCTTTGGATCAAGCGCTATTCGTAAAGCCTGCCTGTCCGTTATGAGCCTGCCTGCTGGAGTGCCGTCTCAAAATTTCGCTGACGAAAGTCTGCTTCGCCTGCACGCCTCTTGCGCAACGGGGTGGCGTTCGCGGCAGGCTTGGCGGGCCAAGCCTTTCAGTT
>DAONAB010000294.1:0-4135 GCA_035400805.1 Nitrospira sp.
GATGACGTATGAACCGGAAGCGGGAGTGCACAGACGCAAGTGCCGGTGCACTCCCACTCATCATCAGTCCTTCAATCGTTAGTTCCAGAACCAGACCGCCTGGAATCGCAACAGATTGGCGTACTGTTCCCGCTGAATACCTGGCGTCGTGGCCGTACCGGTGTCGGTCAGGAACAGGTTGTTCCGCTGGGAAAAGGAATAGGCGACCGTGAATTCCCACTGAGGGTCCGGCTGCCAAGCGATACCGGTCTCCAATTCGCTCATCTTGCCGCTTGGGGCACCGGCCTGAAACTTGATGCCGCCTCGATAATCCTGGTAGCGGGCATAAATGTTGGCTAGACCGATATCGCTGTACTTCCACTGATAGTGGGCCTGCACGTAGCCGCCGGAGAGGGCGCTGTCGGCCACTCGCCCGTTGGCTTGCCGTTCCGGCGTCCGACCGACGGTGTACTCTGCAATGAAGCCCCAAGGCTGCGGAGGGTAATACACGTAGAAGTTCAATCGTTCATCCCGATACCCCCGCGCGCCCGTGCTGCCACTCTGATTGAACGAATACAGGGTCTGACCCGCCGCCGCGGTCCCGTGATTGACCACAAACTGGCCACGCATGGCGTTCATACCGACCTCGAGTAAACGCCCGCCGGGTAATTCAAAGGGCCAGGCCAATCGAACAGCAAGGTGTTTGTTGGCATTGGCTTCCTGCGCATTCAGCCCCTGCCCATTGTAGGCCTGGATATGAAACACACCATAGTCGCCGGGTCCGTACATGTAATCCAACATTTGCTTAAATCGCTGTTGCGCGATTTTCGGCGTCCACATGAACGACACACCCATGTCACGTTCGGAAGAGGCGCAGCTGTTGGTCGCATCGGCGCGGTCGATGGCCATACGTTGACGACTGGCCTGCCAGTTGTCCCACGAACAGGGCACACGCTGCAGGCCCAGCCTTAACCGATATTCCTTATCCTTGTCGAAGTTCCATTCTCCCCACGCATCCCGCATCGACAACGCGTGGGTGTTCCCGCTGATGTTCGAGGCCATGTCAGGCTGAATGAAGAAAGATACGTGCTCCGACACCTGTCCCGTGATCACCCAACGAATCCGGCGAAAGAAGAATCCCGGCTGGGCGCCGTTATTCTTATCGCCGACCGACGCATCGTGATAACTACGAAATGCGCCGTTGGAAGAATTGCTGTACCGCATCATGCCGTATCCATACATGGTGATCCGCTCGAACCAGCGCGGGCTTCCCGTAAATTCCGCAGTCACCGACCGTTCGGCATTTTTCTGCTCTTCTTCGGCCTTGATCCGAATCCAGTCATCGACCGTGATGAGCCCCTTTTCCAACATCAGATCTTCAAGCGATGTCGTCTCCAACCCCTTGTCCGTCCTCCGGATGACCCCCCCCATGCCCTGCGGCGCACTGGAGGTCAACAGCGGAGCAGGCGCCGCTGATTCTACCGGCTCTGCCGCCTGCCCCATATCGATGCCTGCTCCCAACGACAACGTGAGTGCGAGGGCGCTGCGTAGCACCCATCGGCTGCGTAGATGCTGTTCAATCACCACAGAATGCCTCCCTTTGATTGAATGAAAGTGTGCCGGGTCGTGTGACTGTGTCTTCTTATGACGCAGGACCATACGCACGTGCGGTGACGCACACGTCACATCCGCCTTAAGATTGGGTTAACGACGTCGGGCAATGCGTCGACTTGGAGGAGTTAACCTTCCCGTAACGCCTACGCAATCATGGGAATACCGCCTACAGGTGCGGTACGTAGTCACAAACGGGAGGCCTTGCACCAATGACACAACCCGCACCCACGGTCCTCTTGCTGACCATGAACGCAGCGATGACTCACACCCTACAAAAAGTCCTTATGACAAACGGGTATGGAGTCACGGTGGCAGCCACGCTTGCACAGGCACAGATAGCGTTACGGCAAGCAAAACCCAACATTGCGCTGATAGATCGGGATGTCATCAGGCAGGAGAAGATACGCCGCGACCAGCTCTCAGAGACGATTCCCATCATCGCGCTTCAGGCATTCGATCAACCATGCGATGAAGAGGATTGCCTCTGTGAGTTGGACGGAGGATTTGATCTGGCGTTTTGTTCCGCGAGCTACCGTGAACTGCTCGCGCACATCCGCTCGATACTGCGTCGGCACAACATGACGGAGGCGCCGTCATCTGTCCTGCGGGTAGAAGGTCTCATGATGGATACCGCCCGGCACGAGGTACGGGTCGGAAGAGCGCTCGTCGAGTTGACTCCGAAAGAATTCCGCATCCTCCATCAATTTCTGCTGTCACCCGGCGTGGTTCTCTCGAGGCAGGACCTTCTGAATCGTGTCTGGGGTGAAGATTATGCTCTCGAAGAACATGCCCTGGACGTTCACATTCATTCGTTACGTCAGAAGATCGAAACGAATTCGGCTAAGCCGACCTTCATCATCACGATCCGAGGGGTCGGGTACAAACTCCAGCGCGCTTAACCTCTGCTCCGCCTCTGTTCCAATAGCGCCGATACTGATGCGCATCCGGACGGCGGTGACTCCACTACGCTATGAACCAGCGAAGGAGAGCGCTCTTGAGGAGGGCGGGGGCGAAATCATGAGAGAGGGAAGAAAGGTTTGGGGGCAGCCCAGAGCTGACAGGCGGTGGAGGGAACGGTGCGGGCACGGTGGCGAGTTAGAACTCGTCCACCGACACCGGCTGCAACAAGTCACGAACCGAGAGGACCCCAACAATCGCGCCGCTCTTCAAGACACCCAGGTGGCGCGTATGATGATGTTGCATGAGATCGGCCGCTTCCGTGATCGAACGCCGCTCGTCCAGACTGATGACCGGGCTACTCATAATGGCTTCCACAGGAACGAAATGCACCGGCCTGTTCTCTCCCACAACTTTTCGAACGATGTCGGACTCGGTCACGATGCCGACCACATGGTCGTTCTGTTCGATGAACACGCTGCCGACATGACGCTCATTCATCACTCTCGCGGCGTCTGCCGCCGACGTTCCGGCCGGTACTGTGACCAGTTTTTTCGTCATCAACTCGCTGATTGTGACCATCGCTGTCTCCTCCTTGGTGAATGTATCGGATCGGTCGATGGCTCTCACCGTGCCGATCTTCTACACTGAAGGATAGCCGTGACACGTTCCAGGACCGTTAGGCGTACGTAAATTCTATGTTACGAATACATTCGAAGTGGAATGCGGAGAGGACAGGCGCGGCATGGGCGAGAACGCCCGTGCCGCGCCGTGAGAGGATTTCGAGAAACAATTACTCTTTGACGATGAAGTGCACGCTGCGGTTCTTCTGCCAGCAAACCGGGTTGTGCTGCAAACACAACGGACGGTCCTTGCCGTAACTGGTGACATCTACCTGGAGCTGGCTCATCCCTAGGGATTCTAAGTATCGCTTGACCGAGAGCGCGCGTCGTTCACCCAACACCAGATTGTATTCCGAGGTCCCGATTTCGTCACAACGGCCTTCCAGCAGCACCTTGGTGATCCGATTGTCTTTCAACCGTTTGGCATTGGCCTCGACCGCATTCAGCGCATCATCGCGCAGGACATACTGATCGAAATCGAAGAGCACGTCAGGGAAGGGAATATTCTGTTCTCCCGTGGCGTTACGGGCAGCCATTTCCACTGAGCGCAAGGGAACCGGCGCCGATTCCGGAGGCGGAGGAATTTCCTGGACCGGAGCCGCGGCGATACGCTCCTCCACACGGGGCTTGGGAGGAGTGACAGTAGCTCCTCCACTGGTTCCCGCCTTGCTCGCGCAGCCGTCCAGCAAAAAGGGGGCGGCGACGGCCAACAGTCCGACCAGGGCAAACGGACGCAAAACGATCATGAAAACCTCCGGCGCTAGGTGAGTTCGTAGACTAGACGAGGCACAGAATAATCAAAACATGCGAACGTGGCAAGTTACTTCTTCCCGGCACAACGATCGTAGACCGCCCGCCACTCCGCCAATGGTGGCCATCGCAGAATCTGGAGCGCATCCTCCACGTAGGCCGGCGTGCGCATGCCGTTGAGCACGGAGGTGACGCCGGGCGTGCCGGCAAGCACCCAGAGCGCCTTCTGTGACAACGTGGCCGTGCCTCGTTCCGCGGGCAACATCGCGTTG
>DAONAB010000295.1:0-4077 GCA_035400805.1 Nitrospira sp.
TCGGGTTGTTTTAACCACGTGGCGTGAGCGACGTCGAACGGCGGTGTCGCTCACGCATGTACTTCAAAGGAGATTGCCATGAACAAGCAACTCTTGCGCGTCGGGGAAGCGGCAGATGTGCTGGCGGTAAGCCGGTGGACCATCTACCGCTGGGTGGAAGACGGCCGGTTGGAAGGCACCAAGATCGGCCGCGGCAGCCTGCGGGTGTTTCGCGCGTCACTGGATCGTCTGGTCCAAAGCAACAAGACGCATGAAATGAATCTCAGTCTATGACGGACAAGGCGACGGAGCCACGGACGGCGGGCTGGCCGTTCGTCGTACTGCGCACGCGTGCCATGAGCCTCATGTGGGGCGTGGTTGCGTCGATGCTGGTTGCACTGGTGTCCGGGTGTGCGGGAGGCGCGGCCAGTCCAGGCTCATCGGCTGAGCCCTATGCCTTCATCAACGGTCGATGGTTCGATGGAGAAGGGTTTCAGCCGGATACCTGGTATTCCGTCCATGGACGCCTGACGAAACGGCTTCCGTCCGGGCCGGTGCAGACCGTGGATCTCTCCGGTCTGTACATGGTTCCCCCGTTTGGTGAGGCGCACAACCATAACGTCGAAGGGCCGTGGAATGTGGCGGCGGTTGCGCAGCGGTATCTGCAGGACGGGGTGTTCTATGTGAAGAACCCCAATGACGTGCGGGACTTCGCCTTGCAGATCCGGCAGGCCGTCAACGTGCCGACGAGTATCGATGCGACCTTTGCCCATGCCGGCCTCACGGGGCGCGGGGGGCATCCCGCAGCCTTGTATGAAGACGTGTTACGCGTTGGACGGTATGAGCCGGCGGTCGGGCCGATCGCACGGGGATGGTTCGAAAATCGGTCCTATATTGTGGTCGACACAGAGGCTGAGGTGGAGGCCAATTGGCTGGTGATCCTGAGCGGACGCCCGGATTTTCTCAAAGTGTATCTGGTGCATTCTGAGGACGACGGGGAAGAAGCGAAGTCCAACACTGCTCATCACAGACAAGGGCTCCATCCCGCATTGGTGCCGGGCATTGTGGCGCGGGCGCATGCGGCCGCGCTTCGAGTGACGGCGCACGTCGAAACGGCGGCCGATTTCAGGCAGGCGGTGCGCGCGGGCGTCGATGAATTGGCGCATGTGCCTGGCTGGCTGCTTCAGGGGCCGGATGGCACTGGACGTGCCCGGTTGACGGAGGAAGACGCACGTCTAGCTGCGGCCCACAAAGTACAGGTCGTCACGACGAGTGTGGCGGGGCAGGCTATGCCGACCATCGGAGGGTCTCACCAGCATGGCCATCATGCCGGGCATGGGCTCAGCCCGGAGATGAAACACCATTCGTCGGCTGCTGAGCCAGCCTCTGACGTGCTGCGGGACAACCTTCGCTTGCTGCAGCGCGCAGGGGTGACATTGTTGGTCGGTAGCGACCATGCAGAGACGTCGCTCGCCGAGGTGCAGCATTTGCGCACGTTGCACCTGTTCGACAATCGCACGTTGCTCAAGATGTGGTGTGAGGCGACGCCGGCAGCCATTTTCCCCGATCGCCGCATCGGAAAGTTTGCCGAAGGATATGAAACGAGTTTTCTCGCCCTGGCGGGGAATCCCCTGGAGGATTTCGAGCAGGTGCGGGCGATTCGTACACGGTTCAAGCAGGGCGTGCCGCTCGACGGCGCCGTGATGAAGGACGCTGCTTGGTCGGCAGCGGGTCAGCGGGGTCATTAGTACGTGGTGCACCCAACCGGCATCGCGTCATTATTCATGGTCATCAATGGTCTGGGCAGATCGGAAACGAGGGCATGAAGGGGAGTCATTGTGTCGGTATCGTGAGCATTGGAATCTTAGCAGTGGTTCTATCGGGCGGCATGCAGCCGCCTGCAGTACGCGCGGCTGAAGAACCGCAGGAACAAGACACGCCGATTGTGGCGGTCGAACCGGTGGAAGTCAGCGGCAAACGGATCGAAAACGTCGAAGATGTCAAAAAGGAATTTGCGCGTCGTCCCGGCAGCAACATTCTCATCCAGGAAAAGGAGATTACCGAGTCGCGCGCGTTAAATTTGCAAGACGTCTTGCAGTTTGCGCCAGGGGTGCGCTTTCAGTCGCGGTTCGGGGCCGACGAAGGGCAGTTTCAGATTCGCGGCACATCCTTACGCAATAATTTTCATCATCGCGGGATCAATATTCTGATCAACGGCATTTTCTTCGGAGATGCCGACGGATTTTCCGACTTTGAATCGATCGACCTCCTGGCCTACGAGCGCATCGAGGTCTACAAAGGCGCCAATGCCTTGCGCTATGGCGCCAACAGCATCGGGGGCGCGATCAACTTCGTGCCCCGCACGGGGTACAGCGCCTCGACGTTGCAGATGCGCATGCTCGGCGGTAGTTTCGGGATGGTGAGTGGCCAGGTGTCCAGCGGTAAGGTGTTGCAGCCGTTCCAGGTGGGCAGCATGAGCGCCACGATGGACTATTACATCAGCGTGTCCGGCAATCGCCAGGACGGGTTCCAGGACAACAGTCAGCAGGCCCGCGAGCGCATCAATGCGAACATCGGTCTGCAACTCGGCAACCATCAGGAAATCCGCGCGTATTTCCTGCAGGCCAACGTTGCGGAGCGGATCCCCGGTTCGCTCACCAACCAGCAGCTGTTTTCCAACCGGCAGCAAACCGGCGGGCAGAGTCCTGCCGGGGCGCCGCCGTTTTTTGCCTGTGTGTCGAGTAATCAGGCGTGTAACTGGGGGCGATACTATACGCTGCAGCGTATCGGTATCGCGTACCATAACGAGTTCGCGCCGAATCAGTTCTTCGAGATCATTCCCTATTTCTCGAACCAGTTCGTCGACCATCCGATTTTCCAAACGATCCGGCAGGAAAACAACAATGTCGGCGGTGAGTTCCGGTATGTGAATTCCAATTCGCTGTTCGGAAAGAATAACTCGTTCGTCGCGGGGTTTCAGCCGCGGTACGGGAATCAGCGTCAGCAACGATTCGTCAATATCAACGGCAACATCGGCGCCATGACGCAAAACTACACGGCGAAGACCACGTATTTCGGCGCCTACGCCGAAGATGCATTCGATGCGACGAAGGATTTCACGATTGTGATCGGCGGGCGATGGGACTATACGGGGCGCGAGGCCACGGTCGACAGCTTCGGGCCGGCAGGAAATCCGTTCAATCCGAATACTCCTTCCACGCCGAGCGGCACGCAGAAGCCGCTGCAACATTTCGGGGCGATCAGTCCGAAGGTGGGGTTCGTCTATCGCACGACGCCGACCTCGCAACTGTACTTCAACGCCAGCCGGTCGTATGAAGCGCCGCTGAATGTGGAACTTCTTTCTGCGATCAACGCCAACGGTTCGGCGAACACCGGATTCTTGAATCTGGATGCGCAACGAGCCTGGCAGTTGGAATTGGGACATCGGGGTACGTCCGCGGATAAGCGGTACACCTGGGACGTGACGGTCTACAACCTCGAAATGCAGAAGGAAATCCTGGCCTCCAACATCAACAATACCGGCACGTTCCAGAATGCCAACGGCACCAGGCACACCGGCGTCGAAGCGGGCGGGGGCATGGTGCTGAAGAAAGGTCTCTTCGCGCAGGGCGGAGCAGGCAAGGAAGATAGTCTACAGACGCGCGTGGCCTATACCTGGTCCCGGTTTAAGTTCACCGATGATGTGCGCGGCGGCGGGATCGGCGGTCCCAATGTTCTCATCGCGAAGGATGGCAACACGGTCGCCGGTGCACCGGAACATAGCCTGAACATGGAGGTGCGATACGATCACCCCTCAGGCTGGTGGATCGCACCGAACGTCGAATGGTCGTTGTCGGGTTTCTATACGGATTACAGCAACACGATCAAGAATCCCTCCTATGCCTTGATCAATATGCGGTCGGGGTGGAGCATCGATGAGCATTGGACGCTGTTTGCGGAAGGTCGCAATTTGACCAACAAGACCTATGCCGGAGCGGTCGTCGTCAACGACTCATTGAATCGGTTCGCCAACCCGGGGTTCGGGATCAGTGCGTTCGGAGGTGTGGAATATAAGTTCTAGTACGGCGTGCCAGTGCC
>DAONAB010000296.1:0-4014 GCA_035400805.1 Nitrospira sp.
CGCGTCTTACGATCGATTTCGCGCAGATCTATTCGAACGGGCGATTCCAGAAGGGGGGCAGCTGGCCACACTCCTGAACACTGACCAAATCACGTACCTTGAACGAGTGTTTCATAAGGAGGAGGCGCAAGCGGATCACCTGGCACTACGAACAAGCTCTGCGCGCCTGGAGGACCGAACGAACAAGGGGATGGCGATAGTTGAAGAGTGGCTGGGACCGCTCAGCCGGGAACAATCTGCACGCCTTCGCGGTATGATTCTGGCCCTTCCGGATAGTCAGCCGACGTGGTGGCAGTACCGGAGACAGCGCCACGAAGAGGTGCTGAGCTTACTTCGAACGTCCACGTCGCCTGAACAAATTGCGGGAACGTTACGGTACCTGTTCCTCGATGCCGACCAGACCGCTCCGGCCAGTTACCTCAAGATGATGGCGGAGATGCGGACGTCTCTCACCCGTATGGTGCTTGAGGTCGATCATATGGTGACCCCGCTGCAACGACGCCATGTACTCGTATCGATTCAGAAGGTGATCGATGAGCTGCACGCCCTGACGCGCCACTCCTGATCAGAAGTGAACTGATCAGAAATGAACCACTCCAAACAGCCACAGCAACACAATTAAACTCACCGGCACGCCAAGCAACCATAAAATAATCGGCATGATCTCTCTCCTTCGTCTGAATGAGGGTATAGGGAGAACCGGAAGGGAGAGAAACCGAATTGTGTTCGATACCTCTCGACTTCCGATAGAGCGGACATTCCCGGACGGATGGGAATGTGCGCTGCTACCATCACGATGCAGTGGAACGTCCCTATGCGCTACTAGGAGAAGCCCTGGAGCACTCCGGCTTGCCATGATGTGGCAGAGGCCTTCATGCATGGTCAGACGTAGAAGTCAGGCGAGTTCAATTCCTGCGGCAGGGACGGTGTACTGCTCTTCTATCGCCGTGCGGATCAGCCGTCGGCTTTCATCGGCTGAAACGTCCGGTCGGGATTCAATTTCGTGGACCGCCTGTGAGAGCGCCTCGTCCTTGATCATGTCGCGAATCCAGGTGGAGTAATCATGGGCTTTGAGGTGGTGCTGCCAGGTGTGCTCATCGACGCCCTCGCCGAGTTGCATAAACAGCAACAGATTCTGTGCCCGTAAATTCAATTGTTTCCCGGGGCCTCTAAAATAAAAACTCCGGTCCGGAGGGAGTTCCCCTTCCGCGTACTTCCGCCTATGCCGCCGCCGTTCGCTGCTGCCGGGTGCGATTTCCAGGATCTCGGGAGCGGCCGATGAAGTGGGGTTCCACATGAGCGTGTGCCCACGCTCGAGTTCAGCGAATGGCAACGGCGGAGCGTGTTGCCCTCGCGCACGGCAAAAAGCTTCAATAGTCTGTGCCGGCGATTGACCAAGGGCAAAGACCAGATCGACGGTCTTCAGAAGCGACGGGTCAATCTGATCGGGGTGAACCGTGACATAGATCATCCCTGTGGAGTCTTGGGCGAGACCCGGCGCGGAGGGGTGACCGTCACGCGGCAGGAGATGGTGCGTTTCGTCGATGAGGATCCAATGGGGACGACCGCTTGCGGAGCGGAGTTCGAGGATCTTGTGGAGCAGACCAAGGAAAAACGCCGGGCGATCATGTAACGGGAGACCGACCAGATTCACGACGACATGCGTTTGCGGGTTGGCCAGGGCCGTGAGCACTTCGGTGAGGCTCGGGCCATTCTGGGCGGTCCCCAGGATCACGGCCGGCGGCACGTTATCATAATCTCCTTCGGGGTCGATGACGCAGAGTTGATACCCTTGCTCGCCGAGCCGCTCCAGGAGTCCGGTAGCCAGCGTAGACTTCCCGCTCCCGGACGTACCGGCCACGAGCAGATTCTGCCGGCCGAAGGAGAGAGTGACATCCTCCCCGTTAGTTCGGCGTCCCAAGAGAAGCCCATGCCTCGACACCGATCGCTCGGATTTTGCCAGATCGTCCGCGAGTACCCGGTCGATGAGTTCGATGACGCCACTCCCGTGATCTCCGGCGGTGGTACAGTCGGCTGTTTCCTTCAGCATGGGAACGGCATTGGCGACGGCTACGCCATATTCGGACAACGCCAGCATGGCATGGTCATTTTCTCCATCGCCGATGGCGATGCAGTTGTGCGGAGAGAGCTCCATCCGAGCCAGGGCCGCCGTCAGTCCGGTGGCTTTATTGATGCCATGCGGAAGCACCATGACGGCCCCCTTGTTAAAAATGATGCGAAGTTCCAGACCGAGGTCGCGGATGATGTCCAGGATCACGGTTTCATAAGGAACCCGGGTGGCGACAATGACATGGCCGAGGCCGAGATGCTGCACCCCGCGACGCTGGACCTCCTCCAGAAAGGCCGGTCTGGGCGCGTCGGCGAGCAGTGTGATTTCTTTGGTCGCTGGCCGGTAGAGCACCCCGCCGTTTTCCGCCACAACCAATTCGCACAACGCAATCTGCGGAAAAATCTCCAGCAACTCCGGCAGGATTCGACCCGTCACGAGAATAAGTTTGCGCCCGGATGCCACCAGGCGCTCGATCGCGGCGACAGTGTCGGGAAATACGGCTCCGTCAGAGGCCAAGGTGCCGTCATAATCTGCTGCCAACGCTAAGTACCGCATCCCGTGCCCCTTTCTCCCACGATTCCGGTGACCCATCGCGATGTATACAGGGTTCCCTCGTGATGGGGAGCTAGGAAGGAGCCTAGGGAGTTTCCGAGTCGGCGAGGGGAAGGATTCATGACAGAAAAAATACGGGTCATCATCCGATGAGGTACAGCATTAGGATTGATCTGTTGGTCAGATGGTGTTGGGTCTTGTTGATCGTGGCATCGATCGGTGGATGCACGACGGTTCTTACACCGCCGCATCAAAGTGCCGCGAACGAATCAAGCCAGCGCTGCGTACCCGCCATGACCAAGCGAGCACGCAGCGCGCCTGCTGCGGAGGACCAGACCCTCGC
The DNA here is from genome assembly GCA_035400805.1 of Nitrospira sp. Lineage (GTDB taxonomy): Bacteria > Nitrospirota > Nitrospiria > Nitrospirales > Nitrospiraceae > Nitrospira_A. The sequence goes on from DAONAB010000296.1 coordinate 2,967, forward strand.
GAAGCCGACCGCGGAGGCCCTGTCGAGATTCAGCGCCGATGCGTTACAGGTGGCAGCAGTCGCCCGTGTCGTCCCGCTGCTGAATCACATCGCGATCAACAACGGAGCAGTCCGACAGGATCCTTTTCCAGCGATGGTGTCCCGCCAGCGGCTGACGGAACTCTTGCTGCTCACGCTCTTCGAGGTCACATCTGTGACGGCGGAACTCACCTGCGAGCGTGATCGCGCCGATCAGGTGGCCGATCGCATTGACGAAATCGACGGCGCGCGTGTGAAGCGGTTGACGATCGCCTCGATCCTCTTTGGGGGCATTGCCGGCATCGTGTCGGGTGGGATCGGGTTGGCTGCCGGCGGCAGTGTCGGAGGGGAGGCCGCGGATGTGGCCGGAGGCCTGCTGGCGTCGTGGTTCGGGGTCTCCGCCTTGTTCACGCATTCCGAGGTGGACTTCCATCATGATCGCAACGTGCTCCGGGAAATCTGGGACGATCCGCAGGACCCGCGTCTCTTCTCTCCCACCATCTGGCGCTATCTTCATCAAGCGCGTGAGGAAGGGGGGAAAGTTCCGCGTGAGCAGGTGCTCGATTCGTGGAACCAGGCAGGCAGGTTGGGAGAACACGGGTCCCCGGATGAGCAGGACCGACGCCAGTTGTTCTTTGGGCCAGGCGGGCGATACGGAGCGGCGGACTTGCGCGCACGTGCGTCGATGCTGGAAACGTTAGAAGCGTCGATACGGGTCCTGTACGAACAACTGGAAGTGCTGATGCGTGAAATTGTCGAGCAGACAGCCGACGTCTCGTGACTCTCACCAGAGGAGCATGCCCATGGTGTCCAAACAGACAAAGACTGGGGATTCCGGGCTGTTCTCGCGTTTTGCGAATCAGGCCTCGCGGGCGGTGGGCAGCGGCGCCGCCTTCGGCGCGGCGATCGCGGTGGTGCTGATCTGGAGTCTGTCGGGACCGCTGTTTCAGTATAGCGATACCTGGCAGCTGGTCATCAACACAGGGACGACCATCGTGACCTTTCTGATGGTCTTTCTGATTCAGAACAC
>DAONAB010000297.1:0-4002 GCA_035400805.1 Nitrospira sp.
CACCTCTTAACTTGAGGTCGAGCAGAATTAAGCCCGGCTCGTCGCTCTCCAGATGTTCCTTCAGGTAGGCCATGGCCGCGTGGCCCCCTTCGACAATATCCAATCGCCCCCTATACCCGGTTTGCGCGAGGGCCTGGCGAAACAATTCGGATTCGCCGGGGCTGTCGTCGATGAGGAGAATAGAAGCGACCATGCAAGTTCCTGCACCAGAGAGTTGGGTAGATTCTTGTGCAGAAATCATTCCGGGAGCCAGGAGAAACGCTTGGATCGGAGATCCCTGCATGACCAATCGGTTACGTCCGATTGCGCCAGAAGGTTCGCAAGGCGATCGGCAGGAAACGCGAAAGGAGTCTGGAAGAAATCCTCAATCGCTATGGAATTTCTCCAGACTCCGAATGAGCGGGCAACCTAGGCCGCTTTGGCCGATGTCTTCTTCCACTCCATCATTTTCGCTGTAAGTTGAGCCGAGGCGACTGTGTAATCGCCCTTCAGCCCGATCGAGGTTTCGGCGCCCGCTTTGTCTCCCGCCTGTACCTTCGTCACCACGGTTGCGGCAATCTTGTGGAAAGCCTTGTGCAGTTCCAGAATTTCTTTATAGCGGGGATCGGTGGAGATCGGCGTGCCGGCCAGGCTATAGAGCCACTTGCCAAATTCGCATCGGTTGTCCACACCGACTTCGGCCGGGACCAGCGCCAACGTGCCGTCGATATTCTGCCGCAGCTTCACCTTCCACGCTCCATGCGCACCGATGGCCTTGTCGATCTGTTCGATGATGTTGGACATGCGACCTCCTCAATAGAAAAATGGTTCCGCTCTCTATGTCGGAAGGAAGGGAGTGAATCTTGAGACAAAGAGCACGGCATCATCCACAGGTGAGAGTACGGGGAGGTTGCCGTTTCGAGCCGACCTGCCTCGGTTCAATTGGCCAACTTGTCCCTTTGAGTAGATGAGTGATTGCCGATTCGATACATATGGGGCGCCGGCCGGGTCTTTGTCGATCGACCTCAAGGGCCTTTCCTAGGCTGATTGGGGGATCGACGTGGCTAGCATGGTCCCAGACCAGGGGAGAGGGCCTGCGGCCATTCCGACTCCCTTCGACTGCTCCAGGAGGATCGGCCACCATGTCAGAGGATCATTCGACTCCGCACTCGAGTCGCGGGTGGCGTCTTATCAACACCAGAGATTTCGGGCTACTGTGGTGGGGCCAGACCACGTCGCAGATCGGGGAGGGCCTCAACAAGGTGGCCTTGTTGTGGTTTGTCTATGAGTTGACCGGCTCGGCCATGAAGATGACCATGGTCGGTCTTCTGCAGACCATTCCTCCGCTGATACTGGGTCCGCTTGTCGGGGTGTATCTGGACCGGATGCCCAAAAAGCCTGTCATGGTATGGGTCGACATACTGCGCGCCCTGCTCACCCTATTCATTCCTACGTTCTATGCGTGGGACATGCTGTCGATTACCGGACTGTACGCCCTCATTTTCCTGACGTCGGTTGTCTCGACTATTTTCGGCCCTGCCCTCGTCTCTGCGGTGCCGCTGTTGGTTCGTTCCTCCGAACTCATGTCGGCAAATGCCCTTATTCAGGGTACCAATAATATCGGGATGCTGCTCGGGCCGGCGATCAGCGGCGTGATGATCGCCCTCATCAACGCGGAGAATGTGCTGTTCGTCAATTCGGCCACATTTCTCGTCTCAGCCCTGTGCCTTGTGCCGATCCGTTTTGCTCCCTGGGTTGCGAGGGGCAAGGAGCAGTCCGCGTCCGTCTGGCAGGAGCTCACGGTGGGATTTCGGTTTATTGTCGGCCGGCAGTCGATGGTCCTGACGCTGGTAATCATTTCGTCGCTCTATAATCTGGGGGTGAGCGCCTTCGTCTTTATTTTGCCTGTCTATGCCAAAGAGTTTCTCCAGGTTGGCCCGGTGCAATTGGGTTGGTTGTGGTCGGCCTTGGGTGTGGGGATGTTGGCCGCCTCGATTTGGCTGGCGTGGAAAAAGCAGAGTGACATACAAGAACGATTACGCATCGTAGTGAGTGGCATGACGGTCGGCGGTCTGGCGGTGAGCAGTTTGAGCCTGCTGGAAACCCCTCTGATTGCGGCGGGGATCGTCATCGTCGTGGGAGGCAGCACAGCGGTGCTGAATCCGATTATCTGGGCGCTTGTACAAGAAGCGACACCGGAGCATTTAATCGGTCGCGTGGTGACAACCTTCAGCGTGGGCTCCATGGCCTCAGCGATGGTGGGGATGACAGGTTTCGGGTGGATCGCTGATGCGGTGGGGCCGGCTGCGAGTCTGGTGGGACTTGGGTTGGTGTTGTTGCTCACGGCCGCAGTGGCGGTCGTCTGCGTACGGAGAACGAGCTCTTTGCCGGTCGCGCATGCATGATTACCTGCAATTGTCAGTATCGCCGCTTGTCCGCGTGCAACGAACGCCATGCGATAAGGCGATCAGCGCCGCGCCGGCGGAAGGGTGATCATGCGTGAGACGCCTCTCGCCTCTCTGACGGCTTCCGCTCCTGCCGCAAACGTTTATACTGGTGACATGTCCGACACGCATCGGTGGTTACTGACACGTGACTTCAGTTTCATGTGGTGGAGCCAGGTGTTGTCCCAGGTTGCTGAAGGCATCAGCAAGCTGGCGCTGTTGTGGTTCGTCTATGCTGTGACCGGATCGCCGCTCAAGACAACCGTCATCGGGCTTCTGCAGACACTCCCGCCCATCCTCTTTGGTCCGTTCATCGGCGTCATCGTCGATCGGTTTCCGAAAAAAGCCATTTTGATCACGAGCGATGTGGCCAGGGGATTGCTGATCGGGCTGATTCCCTGCCTCGTGTCGATCGAAAATTTCACGGTCGAGGCCCTCTACGTCCTCACCTTCCTGTTTGGCATAGCCACAGCTGTGTTTGTCCCGACTTTGTCATCCGCCGTTCCCTTCATGGTGGCTCGTCCGCAGTTCACGGCGGCGAATGCACTGCTGCAGAGCACGACGAGCCTGGGCATCATTATCGGACCGGCTGTCAGTGGACTCGGTATCGCCTTCTCTGGATCACAGGATGTGCTCTGTGTGAATGCGTTGACCTATTTCGCTTCCGCCGCCTGTTTGTTGCCGATCCGGCTGCGGGTAACGGAACAGCCGCCTGACGACAGTGCGGGCTGGAGACCGTTTATCCGGCATCTCCTGGAAGGCCTCCGGTATACCCTTCTGACTCACCGCACGTTGCTCATTCTGATTCTCCTGGCCTCGGTCTACACCTTCGGCAGCGGCGCCTTCACGACATTGTTTCCCGTGTTTGGACGTCAACTGCTTGGTCTCGGCCCCGTGGAGGTCGGCTACCTCTGGTCCTGGCTGGGCGTGGGGTTGCTTCTCTCATCCATCGGACTCATCCGGTTGAGCGCCTGGGATCTTTCCAAGCGACTCGTGGCGATTGCGGTGTCCTGCGCGATGGCGGGTGTGGCGGTGGTTGGCCTGACGTGGACTGATAGCGTCGCCATGGCGTCGGTCTATGTGGTCTGCATCGGAATCGGCCTGGGCACGTGGACACCGATCGCCTGGGGCATCATTCAAGAAGTGGCTCCGCCCGGAATGGTCGGCTGGGTCATGGCCGTGTACACCGCGATGGCCACCGCCACCTCCATGCTGGGCATGAGTGCCTTCGGGTGGATAGCGGAATCGTTCGGCTCCATCGCCAGCGTCCTTGGAATCGGTGCAGTGATGGGCGTATTGGCCTGGGGCAGCGCCTGGTTCGGAGGCCGAATACGAAACGGCGGATTCGCGGGGTAGGGGAGGCCATGTGATCCCTGCAGTCTTGCCGCGAGCCCAGCGCATGTACCCCCCACTACCTATTGACCATTCGTCTATGCCCGCGATTCTGCCTGGAAAAAAATCTGCAACACGACTTGTCACGCCACCCCAAAATAGCGACAATGCGCCGGCAGGTCGACCCTGCATTGGCGTTGCGAGTCGTACTGGCTCAGAAACGTACGTAGAAGAAACGATGCACATC
>DAONAB010000298.1:0-3986 GCA_035400805.1 Nitrospira sp.
GGCAAATTCCAGCATCCCGAGGATGACTTCCCGATTGACCGGATCATCCTCTGCTAACAGGATATTGAGGGAAGATGGTGAATCAGACTCCTGGGAGGACGACGGGATGGCAATCGGCGATGCCTGTCCGACTGCTGCCCCTGGCTCAGCCGGAGTCCGGACGCCGGAGAACCGTACCGCAAACCCGAACGTGGAACCTTTCCCGAGCTCACTCTGAACCCAGACCCGCCCGCCCATCATCTTAGCAATTTCGCTGACAATCGCCAGGCCCAACCCTGTGCCGCCGAATCTGCGGGTCATGGATGCATCGGCCTGGTCGAACGGATCGAAGATACGCGTTTGCGCCTCCGGTGCGATACCGATACCGGTATCATTCACCTCAAATGTCACGATCGTCCCATCGAGACCCTGCTCGGTCAGCCGCGCACGAATGACCACTTCTCCCCGTTCCGTGAATTTGATGGCGTTGCCGACCAGATTGATGAGCATCTGGCGCAGCCGTCCGGCGTCTCCATGCACCGTGCGTGGGAGTCCACCATCGAGTGCGCACCGGAGAGCGATCTGCTTCCGCACCGCAGAGTCCGATAAGAGACTGACCACATCCTGCACCACGAGAGGCAGATCAAAATCATCCAGATGCAATTCGAACTTGCCCGCCTCAATGCGTGAAAAATCGAGAATGTCGTTGATGACCGAAAGCAGCGAGCGGCCCGACTGCATGATCGTGTCGGTAAAGCGATGCTGCTGGGTCGTGAGCGTGGTGGTGAGCAACAGCTCCGTCATGCCCAGGATCCCGTTCATGGGGGTGCGGATTTCATGGCTCATACGCGCGAGAAACTGGGACTTTGCCTGGTTGGCCGTGTCCGCCGCCTCTTTGGCGCGGCGTAATTCCTCGACCAGGCGCTCAAGTTGCAGATTGCGCTCAGACAGTTCCGCCGTACGCGAAGCCACATCGCGTTCCAATCGTGCATTAGCCGCCTGCAACGCTTTGGTGCGTTCATCAACCAGGGCCTCCAGGTCGTCCACTTGCACACGAACGCGCCGCGCCAGCTCCCACTTGCGGGTGAGCGAGGTGGCCAACTGTTCGACCTCTACCGGATCGAACGGTTTGCGCAGAATCAGGAGACGGTCGGTCTTCCCGAGGCGGGCGGCGATCTCTTCCCAAGGATGGTCGGAATAGGCCGTGCAGATCACCACTTGAATCTCAGGATCCGCATTCCAGATATGTTCGATGGTCTCAAGCCCGTCCCACCCCGGCGGCATCCGCATGTCGACCACCGCAAGCGCGTAGGGCTGGCCCTCGGTCCGCGCGCGAAGAATATAGTCATAGCCTTGCTGACCCTGCTCGGCAAAATCGACCTCAAAGCGTTCTGGTTGTCCGGTGGCCACGGTGGCGCCGAACAAGGACGAACGCAGCAGGTTAATGTCCGCATTCACAGTCGGGGGGGTCAGAATCTTGCGGAAATCGTCGTGGATCGAGAGATTGTCGTCGATGACGATAATCCGTCGATTCGGATACGTCGCGTCAGCAGTCATGGTCGCCGAGCACCTCCCCTGGTCACTACGCACCAACAAGGCCCTGGGCCTTCGAACGGCACATGCGGCAGATGTCCCGAGCGTGAGGACGCCAATCGTATACGGCCACGCGAGAATCGCAGCCTGGTCTTCAGGCCGCGAGTTCCTGGGCCAACATCGGCAGATCCAACGTAAACGTCGCTCCGAGCCCTTCGCCTGCGCTGGCCGCCCTCAACGATCCGCCGAGGTTGCGCGCGGCCAACGATGCGCTATGAAGACCGATGCCGTGCCCCTCTTTCCGCGTCGTAAACCCTTGGGTGAACAGACGCGGGATGTTCGTAGCGGTAATTCCCACCCCCGTATCGATAACCTCAAACCGGGCGAAGCCCGGCCGGTCGACGGCAGGACCCAAACGAAGCAGCAGGCGATGCGGGTGCGGCCCGGGTGTCGCCTCGACCATGGCATTCCTGGCATTGGTCACAAGATTCACCAGGATCTGCAGGACCTGATGCTGGTCCGTCATCCCCATCGGCAGTTGCGCATACTCTTGAACCACGCTAATGCCGGCTTTTTCCAACGCCGCTCGATTGATACCAAGTGCCTGATCGAACAGATCTGTGAATAGTACCGGCTCCAACACCACATCACCGGGGCGGGCGATGTCCACCTGACGGGTCACCACTTGCCGGATATGCTCGATATTCTTCCCCAGGGCGCCCAACTCATTCTCCACGACGGTGGAATTCTGCATGACGGCTTCGGCCACCATCGTCAGATAAGAGGGAATCTGCCTGCCTTTGGGATCGTGAGTCAGAAAGGTCGGCAGGTCGTCGCGATGGTCCCGCAACATGGCGGCAAGCAGCGCAACATCGTGAACGGGCGATTGCCGGAGCGTTTTCCCGACGACCTCCACGGAAACATTAATGCTATTCAATACGTTGCCCACGTTATGAAGCACCGTCGAGGCCACGTCGGCCATGCCCACCCGCCGCGACGTTTCCATCAACTTCTTGCTCAACAATTCCCGCTCGGCTTGTATCTTCTGACGTTCGTGGATCTCGTTTTGGAGCGTCGTATTGGTGACTTCCAATTCCTGATTCTGCCGCATCACCTGTGTCTTTGAGGCTTCCAACTCCCCGACGGCCGTCCGGAGCTGATCATTGGCCTGTTCGAGTTCAGTCACATCGCTGAAGGACGTCATGCATCCACGCAGCTCACCGCGATCCCCGCGAATCGCAGCCGCATTGACGACAAATCGCTTGGCCTCCCCGTTTGGCAGAATGCAGGTCATCTTCTTTTCGGTTCGCGGCGCATTCGACTTGAGAACATGCATCCAGGGAGACGCCGGCTCGTCGTGGGCGTGCCAGGACAAGCTGGAGAGGGCATGCCCCACAAGCGATTCGGTTTCACGGCCGATTCGCCTGGCAAACGAAGCATTTGCGAGGACGATGGTGCCCTCCAAATCCAGCATCACCACGCCTTCGGCCAATGTGTCCAACGCAGTCTTCACTCTAGGGGGGACTACTTTTGAGGGGTCCAGATGACGTAACACCCGCCTCATCAACAGTCGATAGGCGGCAAATCCGGCGAGGGCCACAAAAGCCACAAACCGCATCCACGTCTGGGAAAACCATCCCCAGGACGTCCACCGGTCGCTCTCAGTACCGACGTGAAAGGCGAGGTGCAGAACACCCCAGGGACGAGGGCCCTGATAGATCGGAACATGAATGCGGGTCGGGATAGATTTCGCGTCGGCCGCCTTCCCCCAATCCTCATGTGTCACACCTGCCTGGGCCAGTGTGTGGCCGTCGACCGTGATTAAGGCTGCGGCTTCGACCTCGGGCATTCGCTCGACCAGGGCGCGCAAGGCCGTTTCAATCATCTCGATCTCGCCCCGTTGGACCAGGAGGGAGTACTGCACCGCCAGAGTTTCGGTCAGGGCTTTTCGTTGCTGGAACCGCTGCTGATGCTCATTCGGGATCAATCCCATAATGGCATCACCAGCCAGCATGATGCTGACGGTCAAGCTGACGAGACCGATGCTCAGGAGCGTTAACGGTGAGGGTCGTCGCATCGACGCGTCTCAGGTCTCCGGCAACCGGCGAGCCTGCTCTCCCTTTTTGTCTAAAAGATCCCGCAACCCCCGGTACTGAACCTGTTCATCGCGTGCCACCTTTTCCTGCACACGCTTGCGAAGCCTGCGTTCCTTCCGGTGAGTCGCCACCACCGGAAGCGGATCCATCATCTGCCAGGCCGGGACTGTCGCAAACAGACTGGCCAGCAGGGCCGTGCTGCGAAGCGCCCACACGACAAACCCCACGGAGAGCGTGACGCCGGAGGCGGCGGCAATTCTCGTGGCCTGCACCTGGTCTTCGGTTTCGGACGCCACCGCTTCTTCCAGTCGTTCGATCACCTCGTCCAACTTGGCGAACAGGAGCAGGTCACGAGAATTGCCGCCGCCTCCGGCGTCA
>DAONAB010000299.1:0-3983 GCA_035400805.1 Nitrospira sp.
CCTGCGCGACGGTGACCGCGTTGGTCCCGGCTTGTTTCGCAATGGCTACGGTTACGGCCGGCGCTTCTCCTGCAGGTACGGAACCTCGCGAGCCTTCTCCAAACCACACATATTGAGTCGTTTCGCTGGGGCCATCGATCACCTCTGCTACCTGGCGAAGATAGACCGGCCGTTGCTCGTTGACGCCCACGACGACGCCATCAAGATCGTCCTTCGACCGGATGAAGCGGCCGGTCTCGACGAGAAAGCTTTCGTTCCGGCTCTCAAACCGCCCGGCAGGCAGCGCCAGATTCTCTCCCTGAATGACGCTCGCCACACGCAAGGGCGTCAACCCGTAGGCCTTCAACCTTGTCGGATCAATCTGCACGCGTAGCTCTCGCCCACGACCACCAACGACGAAACCACTCGCCGTGCCGGGCACTTTCTTCGCATCCTCCAACACCTGGTCGCCCAGCTGACGCAGCTGGAAATCCGTATACCGCTCGCTCGACAGCGTCAGGGTGACAATGGGCACATCATTGACGTCCCGTGGTTTCACTTGAAACGGCGCCGCGCCGGGGGGCAACAGATCCTGGTTGGACATCAACTTGTCATAGAGATCCACCAGGCTCTGCTCCATCGGTTCACCGACATAAAACCGCACGATGATGAGCGCCCCGCCCGGGCGAGAAATTGAATAGAGATACTCCACCGATTTGATTTCTGAAAGCTTCCGTTCGATGGGTTTGGTGACCTGCTCTTCGACGACCTTCGCAGAGGCCCCGGGAAACGGCAGCCAGACGTCGGCCATGGGCACCACGATCTGCGGCTCTTCTTCGCGCGGGGTCAACAGCACCGCGAACAGGCCGAGGAGTAGACTGGCGAGGATGATCAGCGGCGTCAGTTTGCTGCCGACAAAGAGCGCGGCAAGACGGCCGCTGGCGCCGAGGCGTGGATTCGTCATGCGTGAACCATCATAAGCATCTCGACGGATCCGTTTTGCTGTGGCCCGTTCGCTCCATCGACGACGTCACTGCGCCTGCGTCGGCAAGGCTACTGCCGTCATATCCTGAACGAGGACGCCGTCGAGACCTTTGCTGCCGTCAGCGATGACCCGCTCCCCGGCATCCACACCGGACAGGATTTCAACTCCTTGCTCCAGCGTACGGCCGATTCTGACCCATCGAAGACGAGCCGTCTGATCGGCTCCCACGACGAACAAACTGGCCAGTTCACCCCGTTCGATCAACGCCGATTTTGGCAGGAGCAACGTCGTACTCATCCCCTTTTCAAGCCTGAGCCGGCCAAACATGCCCGACTTCAGCCCCGCAGCCTGTGGCAGATCGACTTTGATCGTGAAGGTATGAGTTTGCGGATCACCGGCAGGAAGAATCTGTGACACGGTGCCTTTGAGGGGATTCGGCCCCAAGGCATCGATCACCACCGGCAGCGAGGAGCCAACGGACACGACCCGCACATCACTTTCGGCCACGGTGGCTTCTAGACGAAGTCGTCCCGGATCTTCCATCTTCAGGAGCGGTTGCCCGGGAGAGGCCAACTCCCCACGCTCGACTTTTTTTTCGGTGATCACACCGTCGAACGGCGCCTTGACGATGGTGTAACTCAATTGCGCCAACACCGCCTTCCGGCCGGCTTCGGCTACTCTGAGGGCACGCGTCGCATTCTCCAGTTCCTGTTTCGAGACCGCATCTTTGCGATAGAGCTCTTCCATCCGGTCTTGATGCGCCTGAGCATTGTCGAGTTCCGCCGTTACCCGAGACAATTCCGCCTGCACGTCCCGGTTGTCGAGCACCACCAGGGTCTGCCCCTGGCGCACGACGCTGCCTTCACGGACCAGCAGGTTGTCGATCATGCCCTGAATCCGACTGGCCAAAGTCGCCTGGTACACCGCCGTCACCTGCCCTGTCACCTCGACTGAAATCGGAACCTGGCTGGCCGTGACCTTGATCAACGGCACCTGGATCGGCTGCTGTCCCACGGTGCCGGGGGACATGTCCCCCGGCCTCCCCGGTTCCTGAGAGGGCCCGCAGCTCGCCCCGAGAAGCAGCGCGACAACCAGGCCACCCATGCTCAAACGTGTGTTGTTACTCGTGAACACCAAGCCTCCGCAACAGAGCCATCATCGGACACCAGCCGCTGAATGACGACTGGATGAGATTCGCAGCGACGAAGGCTGCGAAGTAATTATAGTAGGGATGAACCGTTGCCCCCAGCACAACGGCGATCAATACGAACAATCCCGCGATCAACCGGAGCCACTCGTTCACGTTCATGGTCGCCTCCTTTCATTCCATATGAGTAACCAGGACAGGAAAGGATTCAGCACACGTTCACTTCCGACGCAGGATCAACCACTTAGCATGATCCATTCCGAGGGCCACAAAGGGGTATCCCCAATGCATCAGAACCGATACTGGCCACCGATCGAGACGATCGAATCTTGAAAGTCCCTCAGGACATTGGTCGAGGTGCGTTTGCCGTACTGAAACGACATCATCGCCGTCGCGGCCGTAGAGATGTGGTACCGCAGCTCCGCAATACCCTGGTGCGTGGCATCGAAGCGATCGACGTGAGTGTCGCCGGCGATGCCGCTGGTGAATGTTTTCCGGCGATGGATATAGGTCAAGCCGAGATCCCACTCCTTGTGCAACCGGAATTCCGTACCGGCCGAGACCATGTGGAGATAATACGACACGTCATCGGCAAATTGGGTTTCCTTGTGGCCATCCGCCAGGCCTCGCTCGTACAGATACGAGAGCGTGAGCGTCAGCCATGCCTTCGCGTGGTAGTCCACGCGCGGGCCGACGGTCACGAAATTCGTATTGCGCTCCGCAAACGCATCGTTGTACCGCCGGAGACCAAACCGGGTAATGAGCGTGCCGGTGACCTGGTCCGACAAGCGGCGCTCGACTTCGGCGCGCCAATGATGGGAACTGACTCGTTCTTCCTGAATCGAGCGAGTCCCGGTGCGTCGCTCGAAATTCGGTCCGAGAAACAGATTCGGTATATATCGGTACCGAAGGAGAACCGACGTGGCCTGGTCGACTGAAAAGCGGTCCTGAATGCGAACATCGGCATGGTTGAAGATGGGATTGTTGGTGAAAATCGCCCCCTGAGCCTTCACCGACCATTCGTTTTTTCCCTGCATCGTGGGCGTGGAGTGGATCACCTCCAAGGCTGGTTCCCAGATCACATCCTGCGGTTTGTCGGTCGAGACGACCGTGGGCATCGACGGATCTTCCGTCAAGCGGAGCCGGCGAGCGGAAGAAAACTGGAACGCATCCGTCGTGTAGCTGGTCTTTTGCTCGGCGATAGCCGACCATTCGGCTCGTACCGTTCGATCCGGTGTCATCAGGCAATATCCCGCCACGATCCCCACCGCGAGACGGAATCCGACGGACAGAAGGGCACGCTGATACGGCATCATCCGGATGTCTGGCCCATGTGAGACGTGAACGGAATGCGCTCCCCCAACACCAGCACCTCATGGCCGGAAAGCCGCCCACCGCCTTGTTCCCTTGAGAGTCCGACAGAACACGCGACCTGTCAACAGAGTTCAGCCTAGCCACCCGGCAAGCTTCGCCAGGTTGACCGCGATCAAGATGCCTGCGATTGAAACGGTGATCGAGGCGGTCACGCGCCTCAGTACCGCCGGCGACACCCAGGTATCCGAGCGAACCCCCAAGACCATGCCGCTCACACTGCCCAGCAGCACATAGCCGAGGAGGCTCCAGTCGACATGACCGAATTGCATATGCCCCACCACGCCACCCATGGAAATCAGAAAAATGATCATGAGTGACGTTCCGATCGCCGCACGCGCAGGAAAGCCCAGCACCACAATCAAAGCCGGGACCACCATAAAGCCGCCGCCGACACCGAATAATCCGTTCAGCGTTCCCACGATCAGGCCGATGCCCCCGACCTTGATCCAACAGGTGCGGGGAAACAGGGTCGCACAACTCTCATCAGCTCCATGCTCG
>DAONAB010000300.1:0-3940 GCA_035400805.1 Nitrospira sp.
CCGTTGCGGTTCGCATCAGTACGGCATTAAGCCTGCTTTGGGCGGACCTCACCGCCACCGCACCGAGGCTGATCCCGCTCCCGCTGGCCATCGACTGGGCCAAACGGCATCACGCCGAGCAGGCGGGCCGATGGGCCGGCACAGAATTGTTCGAAAAGGCGATCGATAAAATCGGACGGTATCTCAGTCAGGAACGGGCTCGGCGAGGAGGCGGCAGAGAGAAGACCGGCGTTTGAGTTACTCAGGTGGGCATTGCCCCCGCCACACACTCGTCACATCTACGACTTTCTGGAGGAATACATGCAGAATCCCGTTATTGTGTGTCTCGACCTTGAAGGCGTCTTAGTTCCGGAAATCTGGGTCAACTTTGCCATGAAGACCGGCATTGAAGAACTCAAGATCACCACACGCGAAATGCCGGACTATGACGCCCTGATGACGCGCCGGTTGAAGATTCTGGATCAACATGGCTACACCCTCGCCGACATTCAAGCAGTGATCGATGCCATGGGTCCGATGGACGGGGCGGCCGAATTCATTGCCTGGCTGCGCGAACGCGCCCAGGTTATCATCCTGTCCGACACCTTTTATGAATTTGCCCTCCCGTTGATGCGGCAGCTGGGGTTCCCCACCATTTTCTGCAATCAATTGGAAATCGGCGCCAACGGCCGCATCGTCAACTACAAACTCCGGCAACCCAACCAAAAGAAACACGCGGTGGCCGCGCTGAAGAACCTGAATTTCCACGTCATGGCCGCCGGTGATGCCTACAACGATACCGCCATGCTGGGAGAGGCCCACGCCGGGTTTTTCTTCCGCCCGCCGGCGCATCTACCGAAGGAATTTCCGCAGTTTCCCGTGACGACGACCTATCCGGAATTGCAGGAACAGTTCCGTAAAGCGGGAGGGCTGAAAGCCTAGTAACGGCAACGGAGAAGTCAGGGTGAGAAATTAGGGAATGGAGGGAATTTACCCACACTCCTCGTTCACGATCCCAAGTACACGACGGCCATATCGCTCCACCTTGATCTCCCCGATGCCGGGAATCTCCAGCAGGGCGCCGAGCGTCACAGGCTTATGCCCCGCGATCGTACGCAGAGTTTTGTCGTGGAAAATGACGAAGGGCGCAACGCCTTCCTCCTCCGCCAACTCTTTGCGCAATTGACGGAGCCGCTCGAACAAATGTGGGTCAACAGACGACGCGAGGGAGGCGGCGGTGGAGTTGTCCTTACTACTGACCGGCGCCTTGAGCGGGGACACCGCTGACGATGTCGCGGCCTGACTCACGTCGACGGAACTGAGCCCCTTCAGAACCTCCTGCCCCCGTCGAGTCAGGTCAAGCGTGGGATAGTCTAAGCCTTCCACCTGCAGATGCCCGGAGTCGACCAAGGATTTCACGAGGCGAGTCAGCGCCGTCTTGGTCCAGGTCTGGTACAGGCCATACCCGGGACAGTCATCAACGCCATAGGCCAGCAACCCTTTCGATCGACTGCCGCGCAGCATATCGACGATTCTGGTCACTCCGAATCGTCCCCCACACCAGGATACTGCGGCGAGGACAGCCTTGGCGCACACCGACTCATCATTCACCACATCGACGGGCAACGGTGCCGGCGCCTGACACCGATCACATAGCCCACAAGGACCAAGGGCTCGTTCCACCTCATCACTGAAATAGTCCAGGATAGCGAGTTGGCGGCAGGTCGTCACCGACACATAGTCCAGCAAGTCCTGGAGCAATGTCTTCATGCGCTCCACACGCGCGGCATTGCCGGATTCTTTCGACGCCTGCTGAATAAAGTATTCCTGCGTGGCCACATCCCGCTCATGAAACAACAATAAACAAGCGGCTGGTTGTCCGTCACGCCCGGCCCGTCCGACTTCCTGGTAGTACGCCTCCAGGCTCCCGGGAATATCGAAATGGACGACCAGGCGCACATCGGACTTATCGATCCCCATGCCGAACGCGTTGGTCGCCGCCAATATCCGGATCGTCCCCACGCGAAACTCCTCGTGAACCGAGCGCCGCTCTTCATCCGATAGACCCGCATGGTAATACCCGACGGACGAATGAGGGCGACTCAGGCAGGCCGCCACTTCCTCCACCGCACGTCGCGTGGCGCAATAGATGAGGAGCGTCCCCGTGGGATACTCGCGCACCACGCGCTCCAACTGAGCCAGTTTCTCCTGGCGCGAACGGCACAGCCGAACCGAGAGGGCGAGATTCGGCCTGCGAAAACCGGTGACCAGGCGTAACGGATCATGGAGCGACAGTCGCTCACAGAGATCCGTTTGCACCCGTGCCGTGGCCGTGGCCGTCAAGGCCAAACAGGGTGGATTTTCGAGTTCGCGGCGCAAGCGCCCGATATTCAGGTAGTCCGGCCTGAAATCATGTCCCCACTGAGAAATGCAATGCGCCTCGTCTACTACCAGAAGAGAGACCCACAAGGATCGCAAGAGGCGAAGGAATCGCTCGTGCTGCATCCGTTCAGGGGCGAGGTAGAGCAACTGGAGCCGTCTCAATTTGAGGTTCAGGACGATCTTGTCTCGCTCCGGTTCGGACAGGCCGGAGTGGAACGCCGCAGCGGCGATGTGCCGGGCTTTCAGACTGTTCACCTGATCCTGCATCAAGGCGATCAGGGGAGAAATGACCAGCGTCAGGCCTGGAAGAATCGTTGCCGGCAATTGATAACAAAGTGACTTGCCCTGGCCGGTTGGCATGACGGCCATGGCATCGCGCCGGGACAACACGGCATCGATCACCTCCCGTTGGCCCGGGCGGAACGAGGAAAATCCGAATTGTTGGTGTAGCTGCTTGCTCAGATCATCCACGAGGAATACTCAGAACCGACCCAGGGTACCTATGGCGGACAAGCGAGTATAAGACGCCCGGCGAATCACGGGCAAGCGGCAGAAGTCGCCAGGTTCAGGCTAAGGAGAGGATCCGCCGTCTGCTTCAGACATCAGCACACCATCAGTCGTCTAAAAAAGAAACCCCGCCGGGGATCACCCGGCGGGGTTTCACACTCGAGACAGACAGGGGGATCTCCCCTCACACCTCGAAGGTCATCCAGAGCGCTGGCTATGGCGCGGTGTAGCTGCCGAACTTCGGCACCGTGTCGCAGCCTGGACCCTGATCTTGATTCGCCACGCACAGATAGCGCAAGGCACCCTGTGCGGACAAGCGGGCTTCCTTATGCAGGCGAGCTTTGCCGTAATCTACCGCCAGCTTCAACTGGCGCATGGCATCGGCACCAACTCCGCCGGACTGGGCCTTGCTGAGTCCATCCTGCAATTTGGCCGTGGCACTGTCGATGACGGACCGGTCTGATCCCCACCGCTTCGTCACATCGACGGTCGTCCGTTTGCCGAGGGCCGGCGCATCGGTCAACTCGACGATGGCATCGTTCACTGCTTGAATCGCATCCGCGACCTGGGCCTGCGCAACGACCGGCTGGCTGCCGATCGCCAACGCCGCGACGCCCAGCGTGACGAACATGAGTTTTTTCATTGCGTGTCTCCTTTGTCTGGCCATTGCCATCAACACAAACGCTGCTGATGGCCTCGTCTTAGAAGTTCATCCACAACGACATATAGGCCCAGTGCTGATTCTGCGTCTGGTTCAGGGTGCTGGTCAAATAGCCACCGCTGAAAATTGTGCCATACGCAGCCTGCAGGGCGACTTTGCCATCGGCGAACATCCGGGTATAGGCCACGTCGATTTCGTCGCCGATGTGGGTCTTCGTGTTGTTGGCGTTCGAGAACACGTAACAACCCTGCGCCCCCCGATACCAGCAGTCCTTCGAGTTGGCCAGGTTCAGGTTCGTGTACCACAATTCGATATGGTCACGCGCCGAAGGCCGGGCCTGCAAGTTGACCGAAGGAGACAGCATGTTCTTCCACGCTTGCACGTCCATGTAGCCCATGTGGATGTGGTTCG
>DAONAB010000301.1:0-3911 GCA_035400805.1 Nitrospira sp.
TGCGGTTGGCTGAAGCGCGCCGCAGGAAAATACCATGACCAGACTCACCCTTTTGAGCCATTCGCCCCACACATTCGCATGTCTCTTCTGCATGGTTCTTCTCCCTTGTAGCCTGGAATAGCCTCGTCTTCGTTGAGCGTACCGTACTGAACCTTCCAGGGCAGTGCAATCCTTACTTTTGCACAGCATGCGACCGCTCACGCAGTGCCTGGCAGGCAGGTGCATCACAATTCTGACGCATCACTGAGGGAATATCACACGACGTCTTGAGCGACTTCGGCTGGTGTAGCAGGGAAGACAGCGGGATCAATGGGCAAAATCGGCGACAGATCGATTTGTTCAGCGATGGAGCCGAACCGGAAGGTGTTCATGATGGTAGAGATCCGAAATTCCATCTTGTCCAGATTCAAATAGTGGAACATTTTTGACAGGAACGGGCCTTCCATATGCGGTTGGTAAGGATCGAGCTCCCATGGATGGAAATACATGACGAGAGGCCGGCCTTTTTGTTCAATCCTCCGCATCAGTCCGCACAGGGCCGGGAACGGCAGCAGCCGAAAATAGCTCCCCCCTGCGATGGGAATCCGGACTCCTCCGAGGTTTACCGTGGATGGAGGAACCTCCCAGATAGGGCCTGACGAGGTCTGTTTGAGATGGTGCCAGGGGTCTGATCCGGGAACACCACAATGATCGTGCCGGATAGGAACGATGCTGGAGTCGTAGGTGTAACCCTCTTCTGCCAGAATTGGTAATGCCCACAGCGTTTCACGCGTAATCGTGAAGCCGGGTGCGCGATATCCTTGGACGGGAGATCCCGTGAGGTCTTCCAGGATCTGTTTGGCTTGCCTCACATCGGCCCGGAACAATTCGGGTGTTTGGGCCGTAACCAATTCATGCCCATACCCGTGAGAAGCAATTTCATGTCCGCATTCCGCAATCTGTTTGATCAGACCAGGGTGACGCTCAGCAACCCACCCGAGGACAAAAAAGGTGGCTTTCGTGTCATACCGCGCGAGCAGGTCGAGCACCTTACAGGTGTTGGCCGTCACCCGGCTTTCAAAGGAGCCCCAGTGTCGCCGACGAATCGGCGAATCAAAGCGTGAGACCTGAAAATGTTCTTCGATGTCGAATGTCAGGCAATGCACAGATGCCATCCTTGGGTGTAGGTTTTTTCCTACGAACTGGGGTGGGTAAGCGTTAACATGCTGACGTTGGCGAGGAGCCCCTTTCGACTTGCTTTGTATACTATGTGTACGCAACGAAGTAAAGCAAACTTTAAGCCATTACTTTTCGTTAGTTATTTCAATGGGATAATTCAGATGTGCGAAGGCCGTCACGAGTGGTGTATCAGAGAAATCTTACCGTGAGTATCTAAAGAGATACACTGGTGTCTCTGCGATAAGAGTTTCGCAGAGACTCGAGGTGTATGGACGGGATGCGGAAGTGTGTCAGGCGGCTGATTTTTCTCGTTCGCTGTCCGCGAGTGGTTGCTGGAGAGGCACGGTGAACCGAAACGTGGATCCAGACCCCGGCTCACTTTCTGCTCCGATGTGTCCTCCCATTAACTCCACCAGTTGTTTGCAGATGGCCAGTCCCAAACCCGTTCCTCCATACTTCCTGGTCGTGGATCCGTCGGCTTGTACGAACGGCTGAAATAACTTGGCGAACGCGCTTGGCGGAATGCCGATACCATTGTCTACGACGGAGAACCGGACATGACAAATGCGGTCGGCCGTCGATGACGATTCGCCATACGTGGTCGTGGGAAACTCGAGCCGTTGTTCAGAAGGCCGTTGGTCCAGGTCGACTACGATGGAGACTGTGCCGCGATCGCTGAATTTAATGGCGTTCGCCAGCAAATTGCTGAGGACCTGCTGCAGTCGCGTTGGGTCCCCGCTTACGGCGGCCGGTACGCCCTCTGCAATACGGGACTGAAGGGTAAGACCTTTCCGCTGCGCCCGTTCTGCGAATAACGCCAGGACCCGATCGACAAACTTCGGCAGGTCAATGTCGAGCAACTCGAGCGACAGTTTGCCCGATTCAATTTTTGAAAAATCAAGAATGTCATTGATGATGACCATCAAGGAATCGCCCGAGGAACGGATGGTTTGCGCGCAATCCAGCTGTTCAGGGGTCAAGTCGGTTTCAAGGAGCCAGTCGGTCATGCCGAGTACGCCGTTCATCGGGGTGCGGATTTCATGACTCATCGTCGCAAGAAATTCGGATTTGAGCCGGGCCCCCTCCATCGCCGCATCGCGGGCCTGCGTCAAGGTCGCCTGGCTCGCTCGCAATTCCTGGAGCACCTGGTTGGCTCGAACCATGTACCGGATGCGGTGGGTCAAGAGCATGGCGTTCAACGGCTTCACGATAAAATCCGTGGCGCCGGCATCATAGGCCTTCGTGATGGACTCAAAGTCGTCCAGTCCGGTCATGATGAGAATCGGGGTATGTTCGCCCCCCGGTAACTGTCGCAATGCGGCACAGGTCTGGAAGCCGTCCATCTCCGGCATCATCACATCCAGGAGTACAACATCCGGCGGGCTTTGTTGAAACGCCGCGCAGGCTTCGCGTCCGTTTTCAGCTTCCTCGACCACCCATCCGGCCTGTTCCAGGGCCTCACGAGCGAACATGCGGATGATGATGTCGTCATCCGTGATCAATGCATAGGGTGATCGGCCTGATGTGAGGGGGTTCATGATGATTTCTCCTTGGCAATCTCGTTTCGAAAGACGGCACAAGCGGCAGCGTATTCGGACTGTAACTCGGCCCAAATTCGATCGGCTTCGATAAGATTCTTCTGAGCACCCAGCGCTTCCAACTCCTTACAGCGGGCGGCCACCGCAAGAGCGCCAAGCTGGGCGCTGCTCGATTTGAGTCGGTGCGCCACAGCTTGGAGTCCTGCGGGATCATTCGCGCGAATCGCGTTCTGGAGGGCGTCCACACTATCTCGTGAATTATCGAGGTACTTGCGAAGCACCGATGCCAGTACATCGGGCCGGTTGGGTCGTTGCAACGCGCGGATGCCATCGAGCGCTTTGGGGTCCATACTTGGTGCCGCCGGTGCGGAGTCAGTCGTTGTCTGGGCCGATACGCCATGTGAAGCCTGCTTCGCGCTCGAGACTGGTGCGGGTGTTTGGTGAGGCGCCTGCTTGTTCAACCATTTCTGCACGACGGTCTGCAATTGCATCTGCGTGTAGGGCTTGGTCAGATAATCATCCATTCCGGCCGCGAGACATTGTTCCCGGTCGCCTTGCATCGCATTGGCGGTCAGGGCAATGATGGTATGCCTGCGCTCGCCAAACGAGGATTCCCGGCGGCGAATTTCCGCTGTCGCGGTCAGGCCGTCCATCTCAGGCATCTGACAATCCATGAGCACGAGATCAAAGTGGCTGCGACCAGCCAATTCCAAGGCTTGCCGGCCATTTTCCGCCATCTCGACCTGGTAGCCAAGAATTTCCAGCATGCCGACGGCGACCTCGCGGTTCACCGGGCTGTCTTCAGCGACCAGAATCTTGACCACAGGATGTCCCGGTCGCTCAGCCTCCGACCCGGCAGCCGGTGGGAACGGGTGAGAGGGCTCGCTTGCATGTTCAAGAGGGATGTGCGGCTTCGGAATGTGGGAATACGCGGTCTGGCCAGCTGTCGTGGCTTCTCCGAGTGGTTGCAGTTCGAATCGCGCTGTAAAGGAAAAGGTCGAGCCCCGGCCGGGTTCACTTTCAACCGTGATTGCTCCCCCCATGAGTCCTACCAATTGTTTGGCGATCGACAGCCCGAGTCCTGTTCCGCCGTACCGTCTGGTGGTTGACCCGTCAGCCTGCGCAAAGGCATCAAAAATACGCAATTTTGCCGCGGGCGGAATGCCGATACCGGTGTCGGTGACCGATATGCGGAGCTGCGTATGGGTGGGGGTG
>DAONAB010000302.1:0-3898 GCA_035400805.1 Nitrospira sp.
AGATCCAGCTGCCCCAGCAAGACCTCGGCAAACGGAGTCGACCAGTCATCCTGCGTGGGGAGGGTCCATGTCTTCGCCTGAGCCTTCATGCCCCGGCATCTTACTCGAAGAGGTGCGAGGAAATCAGAATTCTCTCCGGCTTGCTCAATCGCGAATCCCGGAGGGATAGCTCGTCCCTTTCACAACCGATCCAACAGCTGCTGTTTCTTCAGGCGATACTCCTCTCCCGTGATCAACCCCTGGTCGTGAAGGCGCTTGAGCACGGCAAGCCGTTCCTCCAACGAGGAAGCCGAGGGAACCGTGGGCGTTCCCTCCGGTACAGCCGGCACCACCGCCTCACTGCGTCCGGAATCGTCGATCACCAGTTCCACCGGATCGGGGCGAAACAGCCCCCCGCCACCGGACGGCTTGCTCACCAAGGCCTGGTGTTTCCCGGGCGCCAGTTCATAGAATGTTCCGGCCTGCGCAAATAGCGGATCGATCCAGATCTGCCTCCGTATGGACGGCATGGTCACGGCTATTCGGCAGTTGGGCAACCGTAGATGGATTCGGCCGGCCTCGGCAAACCAGGCTCCTGACGTCACTTGCGCCGGGCCCTCATCCGTCGCCCGCGCCGTCGCGAAGACGACCGCCTCTTGCTCCGTTGCCTGTTGAAACGCCTGCCGGAGCGAGGATCCCAGAGCGCGAACCTCTTCATCGAGAAACAACGGTTCCGTGGCGCCCTGGTACGACGGCCCGAGCAAAGGGCTGTGTACGCTGCGCACCATCAGACCTCGTAGGAGTGTCTCCCACTCTGCTTGCGTCAGAGTCACCGGATGCTGAAATCGCCTCCCCTGATCGTTCGACCGAAGCTTCGCCAGCGGCACAATTCGCACCAACCGCTGGTCGTCGCAGGAGAAGCAGGGAGGCTCGGCCTGAGGAATCGCAGCCGCGCAACCGACCGATACCAAACACAGCCAAAGCCATCCCGCCTTACCCCATCGCATGAAGGTTCCCCTCCTCCGTTACCAGTGTGCCTCTGCCGGCTCGTTCAGTAAGCAAAATCGAACCCGACCAACATCGTCTGGCCGAGGAGATCGCCGCCGTTGGCTCCCACTCCGGTCGTGCGGTAGCTATTGTACTCGGCATGCAAGGCCAGGTCGGTCCTAGTCGAATGATGAATGAAGTAGCGGACCAACAGCGTATGGGAATCGACGTTGTTATAGTTCTTCGCAAAGGTCGGGTCGCCCTGGCGATTGTTTCGAATGAGATCGTACCGATAGGCAAAAAACCAATCCGGCATATCGAACAAAGGCAACAGGGCCGGCGCATAGTCGAGTTCGACAAAGGCGCCGTTCCATGAGGCGTTTTGCGCGTCGGCAATGCCTTGGGAGACGAACATGTTCTTGCTGTCGTTGCCCCACATCCAGGCACCGAACAGGTTCCATTCCCCATTCAACGTCAGGCTGACATCCACCCCCAGACGACTGAACGGTTGCCCGCTGCCCGCCACGGCCTGGCAAGTCGGACAGGTGGGATTGACCAGCGTCGGTGCCGTCCCGTAGGCACCGAAGAGACCGATTCGTTGGCCGGTCACGATGCCATACCCGCCGAACGATTGGGTGACGTGGCCGTAAAAATTGACGTTCCTTCCACCCGTTCCACAGGTGGTGCCGGAGGCGCAACCGCCCAAGGGGCCCGAAAAACTATTCGTCGCCAGGGCGGAGAGGGAGTAACGAAAGTACCCGTCGGTCCCTGCCGTCTTCTTGATGCCCGACAATTCCGCGCCTGGTTGATTCTCACCGATGGCAAAGGTATTCGGATTGAGATAGGAACTGGTGGACGTGCCGCCGATCGTCGCCGTGTAGGGCGTCCCCGGCATGTAATGGTACATGGCAAAGGTCGTGTTCAAGGTCGGGCTGCGTTTTTCGCTGAACGGAAGGTCGAGTTCGAATTTGCCGGCCTTGAGATTCAGCAGGTAATCGCCGCTCGCGCTCTTCACGCCCAGAAACCGTTCGAGCCGCATGAGACGGACGAACGCCGCTTCCAAGTCGCCATCCGACGCGCCCGTCCCGAAGCCTGCGCTGCCGAGTCCGGGCGTGAAGACGACGCCGAAGGCCAGATTGCGATCCAGCGTGCCGAAACTCAACAGGTCCAGCCCGGTGAAACCGAAACCGCCGGTCGTGACGCCGCTCCCGTCCGTCCGCACCTGGGCCGCCTGATACCCGACCGTGGTACGGAGCGACACCGGCCAATAGCCCATGCCGATCCCTTCATACACCGGCGAGTCCGCATCGGATCCGAGTTGATAGCCGCGATCCCGGAAGAGATTGCCGAAATCGTTCAGCTTCGGGAAACCCGGCACGTGACAGACATTACACTTAAAATCATACTTGCGCGCGAAGGCCGGAATGGCCTCGGCCTTCTGTACGAGGCCGCTCAATTCGTAGCTGACCAGCACGAACAAGACGAGCAGCGCCGCGATTGCCCCCCTGACATGTATAGTTGAATACGTCATCGGCTCCCTCCCATCACACACTGTGTCGTCGCAAATTCCATCGGCCCCAGCGTCGGTCGGGCCAAGCGGTTGGTTATTCAGGCGGAAGTTCCTCCCCACCGGCAATTTTCCAATCGACTTCGACCGGACGGACAGGAAATTCGAATTGGGATTCGACCAGACCCTGCGGTGCAATCGTTACCGTCTTCCGGGTGACATGGGGCTCGTCATAAACCGGACGAGAGGCTGTGAACCTGACAATGTTATAGCCGGAATGCCAGGCGACCAGGGTGTACGATCCCGGGGGGATGCCGCCGATTTCAAAACGCCCCTGTGAATCGGTCACGGCGAAATAGGGGTGATCGAACGCCGCCGCCCAGGCGTTCATGTGCACATGCACATCGCATAGCAACCGTAATCCGACTCCGCGGGCACGCAGCAGCGTGGTGGTGATTTCTCGATCCGGAGTCGGCAGGGCGAGGTTAAACAGGCTGCCCTGTTTTTCAGTGAAAAAATGGGGATTGTGCAGCACCGGTTCGAAATTGATCAGCCCGACCTGTGACGTACGCACAAACGGAAAGACCGGATGCTGGAACTGGCAGGTCTGCGCTGTGGACGCCGCCGCTCCTTTCCCCATGGGAAGGCGATAGATGGCCTCGGCAGCCTTTCCCCGTTCCGCCCGCTCAAGATACACCAGCACATCCTGAATGCCGTTCGTGGCCGGATCGATCTGCAGCACCGGCGACGGCACCTGCGTCCCGCAGGCATCGAGATCGGCGAACACTCTGAGCGGCGGCACCTTGGGGATCGCCCCCTTCCAGACTGCCCGGCCTTTCACCGTGCCACCGTCGGATACCTCGACCACCTCATAGTCCGCCCACCCCGGAGCGACCCCTCCCAGACAGCACAAGCCCAGAAAGAACAGAAGGCGGTTGATGCGTGAACCTTGTCCGGACATGAAACACCTCCTGCACAGGCCGGGGTGCGGGATGCCCCGGCGGTAGACAATAAAAAAGCCCGAACCACCCGGTTACGGGTCGTTCGGGCTCTTGAGCGGAACGCTCTTTGGCCTCGTAGATTGTCGAAACGGGAGAAACGCTACGCTTCCCGGTTGCTCCTTGTCAAGGCGTCGGCATGGAGAACCTCGCGGCGCGCTGACGCTTCCCCTTGAGCCCCAGCGTCACTTGATACCGATCACCATCGAATCCGGCCCTGCCAGGTTTTCCACCTTGGTTCGCTTGAAGCCGGCCTTCTTCATCCACTGGATGCAATCCGCACCGGTGAAATCGAATCCGCCGGGCGTCTCGATGAGCATATTCAGGCTCATCAACAATCCAAACGCATTCTGTTTGCGGGCATCGTCGATCAGCGCTTCATGAACGATCAACGCCCCGCCCTGGGGCAAGGCCGCATAGGCTTTAC
>DAONAB010000303.1:0-3891 GCA_035400805.1 Nitrospira sp.
AGGGCAAACTTCAGATACATCACCGCCAGGTCTGCGTATTGTGTCCCCTTCTGTATCAGCAGGCGTTGGGTGCCGCCGTTTCTGAGCGCCATTACGATGGTCGACCAGGAGATGGCAATCGCATACAACGCAAAATCTTCTTTCGACAGCAGCCAGCCGAGTATGAGTTGCGCGATGAGACTTGCGCCCTTGCCCACGGCAATGCTGAACACCGACCAGACAAGTCCGGAGGTGATCCTGCTTCCCACGACTTTCGTGGAGTTTTGGCCGGTATGCATGGATGATGGTTCGTATGTTTCCGCGCTGCAGGGTACTGTCGGTCTTGCTTCCATGCTTCGACGAATTTCTCAGCCCGGTTGGGCTAACGATGCGGCGTAGGCATCGTAGGTTTCCGAAATGAACCGCTCGACGCCGAATAGGCGTCTTCCCCGTTCGTAGGCCGCGCGCCGCATCATGCGGAGGCGGTGGCGATCCTCGATCAACGTGAGAAGTTTCGACGTGAGATCGTTGACATCACCGCCTCTGAAGAGTAACCCGGTGACCTGATCTTCAATGAGCTCTGCCGTCCCGCCGGCATCGGCTGCGATTAACGGGAGGCCGTCCGCCAGTGTTTCACAGACCCACATGCTGCAAGGCTCAGGACTGAGCCGGCATTGCAGTCCGAGATCATAGCATTGGTGTTGTTCTCTGAGCGTGTCAGAAAATCCCATGAAACGAACGTAATCCGCTGCATTGGATCGACTCACCAGTCGCTTCAAATCGTCAACGTACGGGTTTCGATCCAGGGGACCTCCGAACACGTCGAGGACGATGTCGTGGCCCGCCGCTCGAGCATTCACGACTGCGTGAATCGCCAGGTGGTGTCCTTTATCTTCTGTCAGACGCCCGGCGATCACACAGCGAACGCGATCGTCTGAGCGTTCGTTGGGACCCTCGAAGAGTTTCGGCGCGGCGTTGTGAATGACTCGTATCGGAACACCCGCGCCTTTCCAGTTAAATCCGATGAAGTTGCTCACCGGAATCAACAGATCGGCCCCCCATTTTGCGAGCAGATGGTTCAGCTTCGACCCCAAGCCGAAAAGTCGGCGCTGACTCATATTCCCGTGGATGTGCCACACCGAGGTGTAGCCAAGTTTTCGCAGATGTCCGGCAATGATGTGTTGCGGCAGCCAGTGTGCATGAACGACACGGACTCCCAGCTGCTGGAAAAGCTTGTGCAAGGTTGTCGCGGACTGGTACGCCTTGGCCATGACTCCAGGCAGTTGCATAAGCGTGCGGGCTGAACCTGTGGCTGTGAAACTCGACAATCCTTCGACCAGATGGACTCGGTTTCCATTCTCTCTCAGCCAATCAAACATGCTTCCCGGCTGCAGACAGACAAACTGCAACTCGGGTGCGTTGCGGGCGTAGAGCTTCAAGACGGAAGCCACTCCATACCCATCGTCACCTTTGCACAGCATGGCCGCTGGATACGCGCCGGCTAGACCGTTACTCTGCACGATAGTGCCTTCTCCATGAGGCTGATCTTGCCTAAGTTTCTTGATAGGTGACCTTCAAATCGGCAGTTTTGGGAAAGCTGGTCCCTAATTTGATTTTCACGCGCCGCTCACCGTGGATCACGGCTGTCATGGATTGCCCGTTCCATCGCCAGTCCAGAAGTACATTTCCGACTCGCAGTTTCCGCACATCCATTTCACGTCCAATCCACTGTTGAGGGATGCCGCCACCGATGACGAGGACCGGCTCTCCATCGTGTTCATCGAGATACCCGAGCATGTCCATTTGCAGTAACGCCATCTCCGCGGCGGTCCAGTAGTGCGGTGTCACATGAGGTGGTGTGACCCATCCGCGTACACGCGTCCATCTGCCGAACGAGTTCTCTTCCCCCGTGCCTTCCCACCACGTGTAGAGCCCTGGGGAACTCTGATGGTCCCAAAACCAGTTGAGTGTTGCCCACGTCCGATCCAGGCGGTCGAGAAACAACCATTGGTGCGTCTCGGCCAACTCGAAATACGTCCAGAGAGGCGGCGTCCGGTACGCCCCAGTCTCGTCATGTCGCGCCTGCCATCGTCGATCAGCAAAGAGTTCAAGGTCTCGACGTTTTGCCGTCGCTACCCAACTGGGCCAGAGCGCGCTGATGAAGGTCCGGTCGTTGTCCGATAGCGGAGGGGAAAACTTCGCTTCCCATGCCTTCTTGATTGCTTCCGCCGTCAGAGACCAGCGGCGCGCCTCTTCCACGTGATGGAGTCGATCGGCCAGTCGCGCAGCCTCCTCGAGACCACGGTAACTGATTGCGTTGACGAACAAGACCGGACGGTGGTGATCCATTTTGCCGATAATCAGCCCATCTCGAGACGGCTCGGCAATCAGGCGAAGGCTGGGGGTCCCCTTGTATTTGGGAACGATCGGCCCCTCAACGTTTTGGTACAGATTGGAAGTTGTCTGGAGCATGGCTTCAATGAGCGCCGCTTTGCGGCTGATGTGCGGCCACAGCCATTGATCGAACTCCGCTTGGCGCAGTTGGTCGGCGACTCTGCCCAATGCCCAAAGGGATAATCCCGGGGCATCTGCTTCCGGTCCGAATCCTCCAAAGAAATCTGCCTCAGCAAACTGTTTCGAGAGATACCGCGCCGTTTCGAGTTTTCCCGCTCGTGCCAGGGCAACGAGTGCATAGGCCCCATCCCGCTGCCAGGCGAGCGGATAGTTTGTGGGGTCTCCTGGTCGTGTTTCCCCGCCAACGAGTCCCATCATGAGATGTGCAATCTGCGAGTTCAGGCTCTGTTGAAACCGGTCGTCCGGGAGATCCAGCCGTAGGTCGGCAGCCGTCTTCTCCATAAAGTGATCCGGTGCACGGCTCGCCTGTTCATCACGAATACGTACGGTCCAGGGGGTGCCTTTTCCAAGCGCGATGCGGGCGAAGGCCCATCCCCGCTCACTCACCATCTGTCGGGTTCCGCCTGTAGGTTGTTCCCAACCGCCTGTCGCCTCTTCTCCCAGCTGCACGGCACTGGGGCTCGGTTCAATAGTGATGGACCATCGCCCGTTTACGCGCAGGACGTTTTCGCTCCACAGCAATTCTCGTATGGGCCCTCCGGCAGGCCCGACGCTACGAATCATCAAGGTAGGAGAAAGACTCACCTGATCCGGGATGCTGAGGTGCAAGAGCCACTCTCCCCACGTTGGTTGGGACCACTCTGTGCCGTAAAATTGTGTGCTCGTTCGGACTGCCGGAAGGATGGTTCCGTCGGTCCATGCAAACGATTGAGAGAGGGCGCCGAGCGGGGTGGTCTCGCTTGTCACGATCGGTTTGTCGTTTGCGTCTGTCAGCCACAGGGACACGCCAAACGTTCCCACTCCAGGACTGAGGTTTCCGCCCGGCTCGTGATAGGACTTTTCGGCTTCCGAACTTCCTGGCCGAGCGAGCACGACATGTCCGACACTGCGTGGCCAGGAATCCTGTGGACGCGCCTGCATGTGCATTTTGACTTCATGTCTGGGAGAGGCGGCGAGTGCGATGGCCTCGTTGAATTGCCGCCAGTTATTAGCGCCAGCTATCGGAATGAGCGTGAGGGCGATTGCCATAGCCGGTACTCGCAGATGAGTCAACGTGCTGAGTGCGGCAACGGTGATCAACAGCGGGAGGAAATGCAGTGAGTAGAGAAACGTTTCTTCACCGTACAGCGTATGGAGCCCAAGCTGGCCGAGGAGTGTGAGGCCTAGCGCTACCCGAACCGCCTGAGGTGTTCTGTTTGAGAGCAGAGCCCACGTCCCCAATCCTAACAAGAGACTCCACAGGAGGACCCCGGCTACCCCGAGTACACCGGACGAGCCTGGTGCTGAGGTTTGGATGCTTAATAACGGCCAGTCCAGACCTGTCGTGCCTGCGACGGT
>DAONAB010000304.1:0-3890 GCA_035400805.1 Nitrospira sp.
GGTACGCCTCGCCTCCTCGCATTGCTGCGGCCTCGCTGAACGGCATTGTTGAACGCCTGCGGGAGCACGCTCACAAATCACATACGGATAGCTCTGACCACGCCGCCGGCAGGCTAGTTTCACTCGCAAAGCATATCGATGGGCCGGATATCTGCAGGATGCGCAAATGGGCCGTCCAGCAAGGCCTCAGCGAGTGAAGGCCCGAGGCGTACCCCAGCGGTACGTTGAGGGCCAGAACGAAGCGAGAACCCCGCTGGCGGCTCGTTTCCGCATCCTGCGCGTGCTAGTCGTCTTCGGGATTAATGATATGCAACCCGGCAGGGCGACAAGCGGCCAGCAATTGTTTATCTGCGCTGACGACCGTCAGCCGGAGCGGTTTCAACTCCAGCGCTAAGGCCAGATGCAGGAGCTGCGGTGAGCGCAGGGCCGGATAGTCCAAAATCAATTCCTTCGCGGCCAGATAGGTCTCCATCGTCGGCGAGATAAACTGAAAGAGCCCTTGCGAGGCTTCCATCTCAAACTTGTACAAGACCGAATAACAATCGTCCCGCGTAATTTCTCCCTGCTGCGAGCGAACGGACAAGGCCGAATAAAAATCCGTGACGCTCCACATGGGCAGAATGGCGACCTTCCCGCGCTTCACCATGAGCTTGTTGACGATCCGCGTCCCCCGCTCCATGCTGTAGCGTTTCACCAGCGCCGTGGAATCAAAATAGTAATACGGCATCCTACACCCTCCCCTTCAAGAGACTGTCGGCCAACGGCGACTGGAGCTTGGAGAGGCGATCCTGCAACTCATCCAGCGGCAATTCTTCATAGTAGCCCTGCTTGCGGAAGATGCTCACAATGTCGCTCTTCAGTACCTGCTGCGTATCGGCGGTCAGCCGTTCACGCAGATGTTTTTTCATCGACTGACTGGACATCCGGCGTCCACCGCCGGCCTGTTCTCCCGCCTTCCGGGTCCCTGTCTTTGCCATTCCCTCTCCTCTCTCCTATGGTGAATTCGCTGCCGTTAACGATTGAGCGGCGGTTGGACCGCCTCTTTCGGACAACCAGACGGCGCAGAGGATGACACCGATAACTCCCTCTCTCCGTAGATATGCGCGGCCACCGCATGGGCCAGGTCTGACGAAAATTCCTGCTGCATGACACGAACAGCCTTGGCCGCAGCCTCGCGTTCCGTCACATGCCCTTCTTTCCCGCCTTTTGATACCGCACCGATCACACGATGCGTCGAGGCGTCTTCGATCACGGCATCCGTACACCACCGCACATAACGAAACTGCGGATCGGGAACTTCGATCGGCCACATCCGCACGGTTCCTGTGATCAGCAATTCCGCCGACGCCGCCCCGGGGCCGTGGCCGACGACGGAGAACCCTTCCTGCGCCAGACCCTCGATGAGCGCCCGCTCGAGCGGCTCCGCCTGCTCACCTGAGACGTTCACGGCCATGCCCAAATTTACCGAGAGATACTGCTCCAATTCAGCGGTCAATTCGGCCACGCGGTAGGCCGCGGGATGCCCCTGCCCGTTCGACCGGATGGTGCGCAGGTCGGCGTTGTAGGCTTCTCGAAGGACCAGATTCTTGGCGGCTCGCTTCAGATTCCGCACGTGTGCCAGCTTGTCCTGGGCCTGATGCGCTTCCGTCACTTCCGTCTGAATCGACCGATCGAGGTCGGCCAGACGTTCCAGCATCGCCGATTCGGCTTGCGCCCGGTTCATGCCTGCCAGAGCATAGTACTGTCGCGCCTTTTGGTCAAACCAGGTGTCGAGCACGTGGACATTTTCCAGCACCTTATCCGTCGTCACCCGCGTGACATTGTCCAGAATCAGTTTGCGCTGCGTGTTCGTTTGCCCGCGGGATTCGACGACCAGGTACGACTCCCAATCCTTGGCCTGCGCGCTAATTTCAGCTTTAAAAATTCGTGACACCGCCGCATAGGCCTGTTCAGTGGCCTGCGGGCGCGAATCGGCCTGGCCGACGCCGACGAGGTACTGCGTGGAAGGAAATTGGGGGCTGTTTCCATCGATCCAGGCAGGGCGGGAAGACCCGACGACCCACCCGCATCCAGCGCACAGCAGCACGACCAGAGCCACCAGGCTGATTTGCGCGCCTCGATCCAAGACCATGGCTCTCCTTGTCCTCATAACATCACTCGTTCGATCAGAAAGAGTGTTTGCCCCGCACGCAGAGTGAGAGGACGCGGTGCCTCAACCTGTGGCGCTCCATTGCCTCGAACCATGGCTTGAATGCGACTCTCGTATTCGCCGGGCGGCACCCAGAGGCGGGAAATGTGGATCTCATCCGGCAAGGTGCGCCAACTTCTGGTGTCGGCAGATTCCGAGGCCACGGCCAGCCCGTGCGCGAGAACGCCCACCAACAATCCAACCCACGGGGCGTCGCCTTTATTCACCGCATGCTGCGAGCCGCGGGTGGCGGCTTCGGCCGCGGCAAACTTCACCGCCGCCCGAGCGAGAGCCTTCGTCGTAATTCCAGGCATACGATCGGAGAGGGATCGCTCAGCCAGCGCGGTGCCATTGTAGACCAACTCGGATGTCGCAGAAATCGGCTCTCCTCCTCGAGGGATCAAGGTCACCGTCTCATGCACCACCTGCGTTTTCTGCAGGATCAGTTTGGGCAGGGCCACCCGCACGACTCGTCCGTTCAAGCCGTACAGCACACTGTCCGCCACGCGACGCTCCTGACGATTGGACGCATGGATGACGCCACGATTCAGCAGCACCAACTGCAGCGCGCTCAGACTGATAGGAATGTCGAGAAACGCGTCGTCCTTGTGCGGCGCGCGGCCATTATAGCCGATCACAACCACCTGGGCGAGATTCTGTTGCTCAGCACGAGGCATCCAATGCGTGTCGGGAAACAGACGCTTGTATTCTTCGAACTCGGTCGTCATATGCAGCGCATCGGTCGTCCTCAGTAAATCTGCGCGGAGCATTGGCGGCATGGGCGTCCGGGCCCACGTCTTCGTCGCCTCGTAAATGTCATAGGCCTTCCGATAGGCGATGAAGGCGTTGTTCAGATCGCCGGTCGACTCGTACAACACACCCGTCAGATAACGGGCAAAGGCATCTTCGCGGTAGCCGTCCTTTTCCTTCGCGGTATCGGACAAGACGTTCAGCCGATGATCGATCTGCCGGGCCTCGACCACGGCTTCCATCAGCTGCCCCATCGCGGCGTAATTCAGCGCCTTGATGATGTTGATCATCACATGTTCATAGGGATCGCCTTCATACGGCAGGACGTTGTCGTTGGTCAGGAAGGCCGCGGTCTCCGTCCTGATTGTCCTCGTATAAAGCCGTTCGACTTCCTGCGCTGCCGCTTCAAGCCGGGCATTGCTCTGCATGTACTCGCCGGCAAGGTGGAGCGTCATGCCGCGATCCATACTGTAGAGCAGACGATTGCGCGGGCCGTATTCGGACTCCGCCTCCGCCATGATGGCATCAGCCCGTCGCGCATCGTGAGCCGCGAGACTCTGATCGATGAGGAGATAGTGGTTGGAGGACAGCCCGCAACCGGACAACACACACATCAGGGACCAGCAGATCAGCGAAAGCGAAGGCCACGAAATGAAACGGCCTCCCTGAGGGGAGGCCGTGGTCGATGGGAGGTGAGGTCTCAACTGAATACGTCTGGCTAAAAAATCGTGCGTTTCTTTTCGATAACTTTCTTGATCTTCTTCTGGCCGAACCAGGACTTCACGTTGTTCTCCAGGTCGACCATCTCAAGATCGATCTGATAGAAGACCGCCTTGGCCCCGTCCTGTTCGTCAAGAATCGTGGCGATACTGCCGCGCATCATATAGTCCGCGCCGATTTCCTTACCTGGAGCCTTCTGCGTATCTTCGCGCGCGTGCACCGCTTGCTCGCG
>DAONAB010000305.1:0-3878 GCA_035400805.1 Nitrospira sp.
CATGCTCTGGCTTGCGCTGACGCCTGCTATGGTCCTGGCCGAGAACCAGCCGGAGCTCCCTGCGTCGATCACGTCATCCTTGAATCTCATATCCAGCCAACGCATGCTGGAGGATGTTCGCACGCTGAGCGGACCAAGATTCAATGGCCGTCAAACCGGCACGCCAGACGACCTGGCTTCCGCCGAGTTCGTCCGGCAACGATTTCTCGACCTGCACCGATCACAACCAGCGTTACTGCAACCAGGCACTGAGTCTCACCGCGTCCAGGACCCGATTCACATCCAGTCCACTCCCCACCGGCCAACAATTGTCGACGAACATTCGCTCCTGCAGCTGAACGTCACCCCCGATTCGCCGCCGGACCAGATCGGCCCCGACTACCTTCCCGTCCTCGACTCCCCTTCGGCCGACGTGCGCGCACCGGTCGTGTTTGTCGGGTACGGAATTGCTGACTCGGAAGGTGGATTCGATGACTATGCGGGCCTTGATGTTCGCGACAAGGTGGTGCTGTTTCTCCGCGGCAAACCGGAGCGGTATTCCAAGCAGGTCTCACATGCGGATAAAGTCCATGCCGCTCACGCCCATGGCGCACTCGCCTATCTCACGGCGACCGGGCCAATCCTTAACGCCTATGAAGCGCGCCGCGGAGTCACGGGTCGACCGAGCGCCTTTTACGGACTAACAGATCCTCGACGCACGATTCCCGGCGCCTGGATCAGTACCGCTCGTGCGATAGCCGTACTCCAAGCTGCCCCATCAGCCAACGGCGATCGGCTGCGCACCTTGCAGCACAATCTCAATGAGGGCCACGCTCCGCAATCGGCCGCGACGGATACGATTGTCACCATGCGTTGGCATAGCGCCGCGCAGGACGGCATGCTCCATAACGTGGTCTTCACCCTGCCGGGAGGCGGCGGGTCGATGACAGAAGAAGCGATCGTCGTGGGTGCGCATCGTGATCATTTCGGGAAGCAAGGCGGACTGCTATTCCCCGGAGCCGACGACAACGCCTCCGGCACAGCGGTGCTGCTGGAAGTGGCTCGCGTGCTCCACGCCAGACCAGTTAAACCGAAACTGTCGATTGTCTTGATATCGTTCAGCGGAGAAGAACAGGGGTTGTTAGGCTCAAAATTCTATATCAGCCAGCCAGCGGTGTCCTTACGCTCGACCCTGGCGATGATCAACGTCGACCACGCAGCAATTGGAAATGGACGCCTGGCCATCGGCGTCACCGGCATGGAGAAAACCGCCGCACAGCAGGCCGGGCAAACGGC
This sequence comes from Nitrospira sp., assembly GCA_035400805.1. Classification (GTDB taxonomy): domain Bacteria; phylum Nitrospirota; class Nitrospiria; order Nitrospirales; family Nitrospiraceae; genus Nitrospira_A. The sequence continues at coordinate 1,276 of DAONAB010000305.1, forward strand.
AGGACTAGCTGACCGCCTGGATGTCTTTGGCTTTTTCCCCGGGGGGGATCATGTACCGTTCAAGGAGGCCGGAATTCCCACGGTCACGGTCGTGAGCGGCGGGGTGCATCCCCATTTTCACCAACCCACAGATACGGCCGACACGGTGAATCCCGACATTCTTGCAGCGGCCGCCCGATATGTCCTCGCGATGCTCTGGCAGCTGGCTGACGCGCCATAGGTCAGCCCAGCCATCCACACCTGCCCGCGCTACTTCACCGAGACCACCTCGACTTTACCGACCCGCCGGATGACGGTGATACCGACATCCAGGTCATGCCGCCGGAGCAACAGGTCCACCGACGCCGTGCCGACCGTCAAGTTCTTGATCTGCATCTTGTCGATAAAATCCGGAAGGATGGGGTGATTGAAGATCACCTTCTGCTCAGACGCAACAATCGATAAGCCCAGACAGGCCTGCAGGACCATGAACGCCGATCCGGCCGCCCAGGCCTGCGGATTACACGCGACAGGATAGCGTGTAAGGCCTTGACCGGGTCGACGGACAAACCCGCAGAACAGTTCCGGCAAGCGGTGAAAATCGAGGACCAGACTGACTTCGAACATCCCGGTCATGATTTTTTCCACGCCGGACTTGAGGCCATAGCGCGCGAGACCGACGGCGATCATCGCATTGTCATGCGGCCAGATCGAGCCGTTGTGGTACGACATCGGATTATACCGACGTTCGGAATCGGCCAGGGTGCGCACGCCCCACCCGCTGAATAACTCATCGGACATCAGGGTCTCCGCGACGCGCCTGGCATGCTCATCACTGGCGATACCCGTATAGAGACAGTGACCGGCATTCGACGTCTTCACCTCGCAGGGTCGCTTCTGACCATCCAACGCGAGCGCATAGGTCGACGAGGCTTCGCACCAGAATGCCTCCTCGAACCGTTCCTTGAGTGACCGGGCCTGCCGTCGAAGCTGGCTGGCGCGATCAACGTAGCCTAGCGCCTCCGCAAGTTTCGACGCCTGCACCTTCGCGTCATACACATACCCCTGCACTTCGCACAACGCGATCGGCCCTTCGGCCAATGACCCGTCCGCATGTGAGATGGAATCATGGGAATCTTTCCAGCCCTGATTGTCCAACCCCGTGGGCGATTTCCGTACATACTCGACGAAGCCATCCCGATCGGGATCTCCGAACGTGTCCATCCACGTCAAAGCCGCTTCCAGATTGGGCCAGATGGATTGAATAAAGGGCAGGTCTGCCGTGCGCTCGTAATAAGCCCCCGCCAGCATGACGAACAACGGCGTGGAGTCGACGCTGCCATAATAGAGCCCGAAGGGAATTTCGTGTAGCGCCGCCATTTCCCCCTTGCGGGTTTCATGGAGAATCTTCCCCGGCTCAGCATCCTGCGCGGGATTGACCTCCTTAGCCTGGGTCGAGGCGAGATAGGCCAACACCCCACGCGCCAATTCCGGCCTGATCCACAAACACTCCAGCGCCGTGATCACGCCATCCCGGCCGAAGGGCGTGCTGAACCAGGGCACGCCGGCGTAGGGATACGGACCTTCGCTCGTATCGGTCACCATCATGCGAACGTCCAACACGGATCGATTCCACCACTCATTGAACTGAGCGTTGGAGGTCTGAATGGTACAGTCCTCCGTCTGCTCGGCGCCGAATGCCAAACCGGCTTCCGCCATCGCCGCGTCATACGACAAAAGCGGCCGGTGGCTGTCCACCTCATCGCAGGCCACCATGACGGCCACGGCGATCTCCCCTTTCGGTTCCAGTTCGATGCCGAAGGTGGCTTGTGAGGCGGTAATCTCCAACGGCTCCGGCACAAACTGAATCCGCGCCTCCCGCGTCACTTCATCCAGCCCTTCGTACCGTAACACCAGCAGATCTTTCCGTAAGATGTTCGGCAACATGCGGCCTTTGCGCTCGCGCTTTTTCCCGCGCACCTCAAAGATGTCGGCGAAGTCGGCCTCGAACCGGATCGAGAGGGTCATTTTGACGGGTGCCAGGCTGTAGTTCGATAGACGAAACCGCTCATAACTCACGCCGTTCCAGAGAAAACGCGAGCGAAAGACATGCACGCTTCCGCGCGGGATAGCGATGCGCCCGTCCCGATACAGGTCGGGATTCGTCAGGTCAACGGCCAGCAAGGCATTGTCTTCCTTCACCGTCGAACTCAGCAGCATCGGCCGGTCATTATTTAGAAATACTTCCTGACGTGAGAGAAACCGGGTCCCTTGATGGAACACACCTTGTGTGCCCCGGCCCACCGGCTGAATGTCGCCATACCGGTCGAACACGCCGAAGGTTTCTCCATGCTTGAGCACACGCGTCCGGTCATCGGCCATCGATGAACTGGCCAGGATATAAAACTGATCATTGACGCTAATGATTTCTTCCACGTTTTCCTCCCGTCATCCCTGAACGACCGATGCGATCTATGCGGCCTTCGCCATCACGCCCCACCGGCTGCTGCCTTCTGCTCGCTTCGTGTATGTGTCGCGCGTCTGAGACGGTGCGATGCCCATGATCCGGCTGTGGACTCAATGACTCGTCGGCTGCGTCACCATGACGACGGGCCCGGCCGTCG
>DAONAB010000306.1:0-3872 GCA_035400805.1 Nitrospira sp.
CCTAATTCATGCGCCATAGTGGCAATGTCGCGCGCCTCGCCGGTGAAATTCAGCATCACATACGGGGTCACATTAGGGGTTACGCTGTAACAATACGCGCCGCCCATTTTCCCCGCCTTCATGCGCGCATCGATGTGCCGATCGGCAAAGACCCGTTGTGCGAGTTCGGCCAATCGTGGCGAGAATCCATAGTAGGCGTCTAATACCATGCGGACCGCATCCGGGTACCGGTACGTTTTCTGCTCGGCCCGGTGCGGTGCATAGATATGGTAGCGGTTCATCGTGCTGATCTTGCACAGCTTGGCCTTGAGCTTGAAATAGCGCTGGAAGATCGGCGCGTTTTTCATGCAGACGGCCAGGAGGGCTTCTACCGCGGAGTCGGGAATATCGTTACTGAGGTTCCGGGAGGCCAGCGGCGTCTTGAAGTGGCGGAGCTGAAGGTTTTCCGCCTTCCAATCATTGATGAGCGTTTTGTAAATCTCTCCCAGCAGATCCTGCTGGGATTCGTATACCCGATACATTTCCCGGTAGGCCGCCTCCCGCATCGAGGCCTTCGGGCTTCTCAGGTAGGCCGTCAACGCTTCGCGGTTCATGGTCTCCTTTTTGCCGCCCAGGCGTAGCGTGAAGGTGAAGCCGTTGGTGACCACATCGTAGAGCTGATGCACGGCGCTTTGTCCGGTGATGTTCTTGATGTTGATGATTTTCTCTTCCGGCTCCGAGAGCGTGTGCGGTTTGAAACGCCGGATCGTTTCCAGGTGATAGCGGAAGTCTCCGCTGTTCGCCATTAAGCGTTCCGCATTCTTCTCATCCACGCTTTGCCACCACAGATCGAAAAACAACAGGCGATTCTGGAGGGAGGTGAGGTGCTCTTCGACTTTGGTCTTGAACGACCGGGCCTGCAGCTGCTTGGTATCTTCAGAAAACCAGAGATAGGAGTAGGCTCCCAGCCGGCCGGAATCCCGGGCGATCTGTTCCGAGAGGGTCAGCAGGTTCAAGAAGCTCTGTTCAGGCATGGTTGCGGCCAGATCGGTGCGTGCCGCTTCGAAGCGCGCCACTTTGGCGCTCAGGTCTTTGAGGTAGCGATCGAATTGTTTCACGGGATCGGCGACGAGATCGGACAGTTCCCACCGGTCGGCGAATTCACGGGACGGGCTCGAACGACGAGATGATGCAGCAGGCGCAGTCTTGCGGGAAACGGCCATGGTCGAGGCTCCTACAAAGTGAGTGATAGCCGGAATCATACCATCCTCGCCGGCTCAGGGCGTGTAGATTCTTTGAGGGCAGACGTCTCGGGCTGACGGACCGTTGACAGGTCCGGCTTGAATGTTACAATCCGTCCCATGGTGGGGAGTGGGCACATGACCGAACAAGAGATCAATCGGGCGATTCAATATGTGACGGCGGCGACGTCCTACGGCCGGGACACGGTCGCGGACATTCTCCGGACCGGCCTGTCGGAGCTGGCGCAATTATCGACACAATCGACTCGGCGGTTCGAGCGGGAAGATTTGATGGGCTATTTGTGCCAGTGGACGATGAAGCGGACCGGCCACCCGGAGCCGTTGGTACGTGAAGTGCTGGATGGGGCGGGTCGCTGGTTGGACGACGTGGCGACCACATTGGCCGAGAAGCGCGACGCCGAAGCGAATGCAGGCGATGACGATGAAACCGGCGCGGCATCGGCCTGAGACCTTCGCCAGCAGTGAATCCTGTCAGCTCGGTCGAGGGCAACAGGGGCTGCGCCCTGTTGCCCTCGACGACACTTCCAGAAGGCCAGGACTCAAACGGGGAGGGAACCCTTTAGGAGTTCGAGGTTTTTGGTCACCATCGCGTCTCCATTCTTCGTCGACACGTCGATCCCCTGGTCCGAGACCTGGCGGCATTCCTCTACACGATTTAGTTTCAACAGCGACTGTGCCAACGCATAGTAGGCAGCGGAATAGGTCGGCTTCACGGTAATGCACTGCCTCAAGGCTTTGGCCGCCTCCTCGAAGTTGGCATCGTCCATATAGGCTTTTCCCAGCCCGAACCAGGCGACATCATCGTCCGGCTCAATGGCTAAGACTCGTTTCAACGGTTCAATTCTTGGATTCGGCATCGGTTCCTCCAGTGAGACGACGATAGCAGCGTTCTCTGCGCGTTGTCTACGCAGTTTGACGCGTGTTAAGGTCAAACGATCGCTCGTCGTCGGTAATCAGGCTGACGGCATCCCTGTCACGAGTACAGCATGGGCACCACCGGTCTCGTTTACGATCCCCGCTATCTTGCCCACGATATGGGCGCCGGCCATCCGGAGTCGCCTAACCGGCTTCGCGCGATCATGCAGCGATTGGAGCAAAGCGGATTGGCCGCTGAGCTCACGCGCATTGCGCCGCGAAAAGCCGAGGATGAGTGGATCACGTTGGTCCACCGGCCGGACTATGTCGAGCATCTCAACCGGGAGGCACCGACCAGCGGCCGGATCTCCCTGGATGCCGATACCTCCATGTCGCCTGGGTCACTGACCGCCGCCTATCTGGCCGCGGGTGGGGTTTTAGCCGGGGTGGATGCCATTGTGGCCGACGAGGTGCAGCATGTCTTTTGCGCCGTTCGTCCCCCGGGCCACCATGCCGAGGCGGGGCGGGCTATGGGGTTTTGTCTGTTCAATAATGTCGCCATTGCGGCACGTTACGCGCAGAAACGCTACGGGCTGCAACGGGTTTTGATCGTCGATTGGGATGTCCATCATGGCAACGGCACGCAGCATAGTTTCGAGGCAGACTCCTCTATCTTCTTCTTCAGTACCCATCAGTACCCGCATTACCCCGGCACCGGTCGCGCGACGGAATCCGGGACCGGCGCGGGAGAAGGCTTCACCAGTAACGTGCCGATGGAAGCGGGGGAGGGTGACGACGACTATCGGGCGATATTTCAGAAAGTACTGGTTCCCGCCGCCGATGCCTTCAAGCCGGAGTTGGTCATCATTTCCGCCGGCTTCGATGCGCACCGGGATGATCCTCTGGCCAGCATGGGTCTCACGGAAGACGGCTATGCCGAGTTGACCTCGATTGTGGCGAACATCGCAAACCAGCATTGCCGTGGGAGGCTGCTGTCGTCCCTGGAAGGCGGGTATAACCTGACGGCTTTGGCGGCTTCGGTGGAGCGGCACATTCGAGCGCTGGTGGCGGCATGACCTGGTGGCTCAAGCTTCTGATCGGCTTCGCGGTCATCTCGGGGGCGATCTACCTCTATTATACGGAGGTAAAACCGGTCGTCATTTTCGGGCTCCGGTCGGAGTACGCGCATGCGATTCCCTTTCAGAAGGTCCCCGAAGGCTTGACCAGCTTGAAGGCCGAATCCTGCGGGCAATGCCACCGGGAGATTTATGAGGAGTGGAAGACCAGTATCCATGCGCATGCCTACGAGGACCCGTTTTTTCAGGCGTATTGGAAAAAGGATAAGCACATCTGGGTTTGCTTGAACTGCCATACGCCGCTGGAGAACCAGCAGCCGACGCTGGTGAAGGACATCCCGCGTGGGCGTGTGGAGAAGGCGACGCAGGAGCCGAATCCCCATTTCGATGCCGCACTGCAAAAGGAGTCGATCACCTGCGCGGCCTGCCATGTGCGCGACGGGGTCATTCTCGGCCCATTTGATGATTCGGCCGCGCCCCACCCGACGAAATTCGACCCGAGTTTCCGCACCGCGCAGTTTTGCTCGCGCTGCCACAATGTGGTCTCAGGCCCGGCGCAGTTTTACAATGTCGGGCCGTGCGGAACCTATGCCGAATATGAAGGCAAATACTTCATGCAGGAGCGGGGCTTTATCTGCCAAAGCTGCCACATGCCGGAGGTGGATCGCCCGGTGGCGGAGAACGGTCCCATCAGGCGGGG
>DAONAB010000307.1:0-3856 GCA_035400805.1 Nitrospira sp.
ATCTCTGTGACGGAGCGAGTCTCTGCCGTCGACGGCATGGAGGAACCGAAGAGTATCCGCAAGACCTGTGGCGTGTGCCCGGAAGGGTACGCCACGACCGGGAGGACGAATGCCCCGGAGGTCTGTAAAGATGGCGATCCGGTGTTGGTGCAATGTGTGCCGTTAGGCAGCAACATGTTGTCAGTCTGCGGGTCCTGTCCTGAAGGCTACAGTGAAGTCGGCCGGTCGAATGTGCCCTCGCGCTGCGGCTCCGCCGATGGCGGGTTGGTGTCACAATGTCAGTCGCAGCAGCCGGGGGCGAGCATGCCCGATCCGAGCCAGGGGGGAGTGCGGTGCCCGCCTGATTGCGGCAGCACAGCGGCCCCTGGACAGGGCGCGTCCCCGCCGCCGCCGAAATTCCGACCCACACCCGAATCCAGATAACTGCGCGACACTCTTTGTAGGATCTGCCATGTCTGACCGCACCGTGAGCAACCAACTGACTGACGACGAGCGCGGGCTCGAGGCGGCGCTGCGTCCGCAGAGCTTGAGAGAGTATGTCGGGCAATCACGGATGAAGGAAGCACTGGAGATTTGCATCGAAGCCGCGAAGCGCCGTGGAGAGGCCTTGGATCACGCCATTTTTTACGGGCCACCAGGGTTGGGTAAGACGACCATCGCGCACATTATCGCAAGGGAAATGGGATCAGCCATTCGATCGACTTCAGGTCTGGTCTTGAGCCATGCGGGTGATCTGGCGGCGATTCTGACCAATTTGCAGGAGCGGGATGTCCTGTTCATCGACGAAATCCATCGCTTGCCGGCATCGGTGGAGGAAGCGCTCTATCCGGCGATGGAGGATTACCAGCTGGATCTAGTGGTCGGGCAGGGCGCCTCGACAAGGACCGTCAAGCTGGAGTTGCCTCGCTTTACCCTGGTCGGAGCCACAACCAGAGCCGGGGCCTTGACCTCACCGTTGCGGGATCGGTTCGGATTGGTGCATCGGCTGGAGTTTTATTCCTCTCAGGAGCTGACGTCGATCGTCATGCGTTCAGCCGGGCTGCTCAACATTCCGATCGATGAGGCCGGGGCTGCTGAGATCGCCCGTCGGGCTCGCGGAACGCCACGCATCGTCAATCGATTGATTAAACGCATCCGGGACTACGCCCAAATCAAAGCCGGGGGGCGCATCACGCAACCAGTCGCCAAGGATGCGCTGGTGTGGTTGGCCGTCGATGCGGCCGGGTTGGATGAGATGGACCGTCGTGTGCTGTTGACTGTGATCGAGAAGTTTAACGGTGGGCCGGTCGGAGTGGATTCTTTGGCAGCCGCCGTGCAAGAAGACAAGGGCACGCTGGAAGATGTCTATGAACCGTATTTGATCCAGGCTGGCTTTCTGGAACGCACCGGCCGCGGCCGCCAGGCCACCAGGCTGGCCTACGAGCATTTCAAAAAACAAAAAGATCTGCTGCCGTTTTCCGGCGAGACGGATTCGATCGCAACTCCTTGAATCCCCAGACCTATCCTTGCAATGCCCGCAGTCGCTCCTGTAGGATACTCACTTGTCCAAGTGCGCCGTTTGGCTTGGACATGTTTCGCGGACCGTCTTCCTGAAAGCCGGTATCGCGAGGAGGAAATCCCCCCGTCATGTCTGATGATTTGCAAGTCCATCGCGAACAAATCGATCGGCTCGACGATCAGATTTTGCGCCTGCTGAACGAGCGCTCAAAATCGGTCATCGAAATCGGCCGCCTGAAAAAACTGAAAGACGCAGGAGCGCATCTGCACACGCCGGCCCGTGAAGCGGCGATTTTCGACCGCCTGAGCAAACAAAACACGGGACCCTTTCCCACGGACGCCATCCGGGCGGTCTATCGGGAAATCATGTCGGCGTCCTTGTCCCTGGAGGGGCCTCAAAAGGTCGCCTACCTCGGCCCGAGAGCCACGTTTACCCATATGGCGTGCATGCAGAAATTCGGGGCCTCGGCGCAATATATCCCGGTCAACAGTATTAAGGACGTGTTCAGTGAAGTGGAGCGTGGACGCGCCCATTTCGGCGTTGTGCCGATCGAAAATACCACCGAAGGCGTGGTCAATCACACCCTCGACATGTTCGTCGATTCCAATCTCCTGATCTACGGCGAAGTGCTGCAGGAAGTGGCGCACCACCTGATGTCCAAAAGCGGAGTAGCCGCGGACATTAAGCGCATTTATTCGCATCCCCATGCGATTGCGCAGTGTCGAAATTGGTTGGAGACCAACTTGCCTCACGTCCCGGTGTCGGAAGTGGCAAGTACCGCGCGTGCTGCAGAAATGTCGGTGGACGATCCTTCGGCCGCGGCGATTGCGTCGGAATTGGCTTCCCAGCTCTATGGCTTAAAAGTGGTGACAGCCAGAATTGAAGACAATATCAATAACTTCACCCGATTTCTGGTGCTGTCGCAGAAGGCGCCGGAGCGGACGGGCCGGGACAAGACCTCACTGATGTTGTCGGTCAAGGACAAGGTCGGCGCGCTATATGACTTATTGCGACCGTTTGCCTCCCATGGCTTGAATATGACGAAGATCGAATCGCGCCCCTCTCGCCGCAAAGCCTGGGAATATATTTTCTTCGTCGATATCGAAGGGCACATCGACGAGGAGCGGGTCAAGAAAGCGGCAGAAGAGGTCAAGAGTCGCTGCCTGTTCATGAAGATTCTCGGGTCGTATCCCGCCTATTCCTAGAGGTCCGAGTTACACCATGCCATTGAAGGTGCATCCCGATATCGCCTCCCTCGTGCCGTACGTGCCTGGAAAGCCCATCGAAGAACTACAGCGAGAGTTGGGATTGCCGCGCGCCGTGAAGCTGGCCTCCAACGAAAATCCGATCGGGCCCTCGCCGAAGGCCATGGCCGTGCTCGCCGAGACCGTTCCGACCTTGCACCGGTATCCAGACGGCGGAGCCTTTCGCTTACGCGGAGCCTTGGCCGAGCGCTGGAAGGTCGCACCGGACCAGGTCATTCTCGGAAACGGATCCGATGAAATCCTCGGCCTCCTCGCGCGAACGTTCCTGTCGCCCGGAGACGAAGCCGTAATGGCTGAGCATACCTTCGTGATCTATAAGATGGAGGTCAAGGCGGCGCACGGGGTGGCGGTCGAAGTGCCGCAGAAAAATTGGCATCACGATTTGCCGGCGATGGCAGCGGCCATCACGGACAAGACGCGGTTGCTCTTTGTCTGCAACCCCAACAATCCGACCGGCACCATGGCGACCAAGGCGGAAGTGGCGGCCTTGATGGCGCGGGTGCCCGATCATGTCGTCGTGGTGTTCGATGAGGCCTATTACGAATATGTGCGGCATCCGGAATTCCCCGAGTCGCTCGGGTACGTCAAGGCCGGACGCCCTGTCATCGTCTTGCGGACGTTCTCCAAGATTTATGGATTAGCGGGCTTGCGCATCGGGTATGGCATCACCACTCCTGAAATTTCGAATTACTTGAATCGAATCCGTCCCCCCTTCAACGCCAACAGTATGGCGCAACGTGCCGCATTGGCGGCGCTCGACGACCAGGCGCATGTGGCGGAAAGCCGCTCACTCAATCACGTGGAAATGGACAAGGTGCGTGCCGGTCTGCGCCGGCTGGGGTTCGAGGCCTTGCCCAGTGAAACGAATTTTCTCTATTTCGATGTCGGACGAAGCGGGCGTGCAGTCTTTGACGCGTTGTTGGCCAAGGGCATCATTGTGCGTCATATCGAAGGTCGCATGTTGCGGGTGACCATCGGCCTCCCGGAAGAAAACCAATTGTTCCTGAGCGCGCTGGAAGACGTCACGCGCGCGTCGCAATAAGGAAAGCGAGACGAGATCATGATTATTGTCTTGAAGCCTGACGCGTCGGAG
>DAONAB010000308.1:0-3832 GCA_035400805.1 Nitrospira sp.
GCCTCGCTCATCAGCGCCGCGCAACGGCTGGCGCGGCTCGGCAACCGGAAATTCCTACAGCAACTCGATATCGCGTTGCACAACCGCAAACCGATCGGCCAGACCGTGCCCGGCATCACCGGAGATCTGCTCCTGGCTCAACAGACGTCGTACGGACTAGTAGTAGTGGGAGGCCACGGCCCGAACACCTATGACCTCGAAAAGGGCGCCGCGCTGATCATCGACCTGGGCGGCAACGACACGTATCGTGGAACGATCGGGGCAAGCCCGAACAGCGATCTGGGCAACAGTGTCGTCATCGACTTGAGCGGCAACGATACCTATCAGCCGGCCCCGCTGGGCCTGGCCGCCGGACGCGCAGGAATCGGCATCGTGATCGATCATAGCGGCGACGATACCTATCGGCTGGCACCCGGCTCCGGCGGGGTCGGCCTCGCAGGCCTCGGCATCCTGTATGATGGAGAAGGACAAGACATCTACGAAGGAAACCGGTTCACCCAGGGGGCGGCCTTCGGCGGGTTCGGCTTACTGGTGGATCGCGCCGGAGACGACCGGTATACCAGCTTCGGCTACGCGCTGGGCTTCGGAGCGCCGTTGGGTGTCGGCGCGTTGATCGACGTATCGGGGAACGATTTCTACGAATGCGGCGGGCGTTACCCCAGTGCGTATAACGAAACCGACGCCCCGAATGCGCATCCGCAGGACCCTGCGTTTCAATACGATTGTTTCGGGCTTGGAACCGGATCCGGGCTTCGGGTCTTCAGCAAACAACCGGCCCACCGCGCGCTCAGCCTGGCCGGGGGGTGGGGACTCTTCATCGATCTCGATGGTCGCGACCGTTATCGCAGTGCGAACTTTTCCCAAGGGCACGGGTATTTTTTCGGTCTCGGCGTGAAGCTGGATCTGAACGGTGACGACGAACACCAGGCCGCACGTTATGGTCATGGCACCGCCGCACACTTCGGCGTGGGCCTGAACATCGATTACCAGGGCAAGGACCGCTATGGCTCCAAAGGTCCCTTCTATAACGGTGGCGCAGCCTGGGACGGCAGTGTCGCCCTCGCCGTAGACGGCGGTCCGGACAGCGACTTTTACGATCTCCCCGCCTCGACTGGCTTGGGAATGGGTGACCTCGGGGGATGGGGGCTGTTCATTGAAGAAGGCGGTGCGGATCAATATGCGGTGAGCCGGGGGCTCGGGCAAGGGGCTGAGCACAGCCTCGGCGCATTTTTCGACCTGGAGGGAAGAGACGATTATTCCTCCGTTTCCCCGCCCGCCAAAGGGGCGCGTCCCGAACGGCTTAATGGGAAAACGTTTATTGAAAACCCTGGCAGCCTCTTCATCGACCGATAGCAGGATGGTCAAAAATTCCACCAGCTTTGTTCTCGCATCGCGCAGACGCTCAACGTACCGCAAGGGTACGCTTCGCCTCTTTGCTCGCTGCGGCCTCGCTGGACGGCCTTTTTGACCATCCTGCATGCTCGCTCCGCGTTGTCTCCAACTCCCGCGCTCTCCCCTTTCCTGCCCTGCGCTTGACTCCCCCTCTCTTATGGCTATCTTAACCGGTAAGAACGAGCGTGACCGTGCCTTCTGTACCCGTCATGCCGCTCTCACCCGATGACCATCCGAGCACAGCGGAGGATAAAATGAACGAATCGAATGCCCCGATACTCACGCATTTGCCCGTGTTGCCCTTAAAGCGGACGGTGTTGTTCCCCGGCACGATGATGCCCTTGACCGTCGGCCGGGACCGTTCCATAGCCGCGGTCGAGGCGGCGCTGAAGACTGAAGATAAAACGCTCCTCGTCGTGGCCCAGCGGGATGCGCAAACCGATCAGCCCACGCTGGAAGATCTCTATCCCATCGGCACCAAGGCCGTGATCAAACAGACGGCTCGAACGCCTGAAGGGCACTACAACATTTTGATCCAGGGGCTGGAGCGGTTCGTGCTGCTGAAGCTCGACCAGATGGATCCGTATCTCCAGGCCCGTGTGAAACAGCTCGCTCCTCCGAGTGAGCAGAGCACGGAAGTCGAAGCACTGCATCGGGCCATTCTGGACATCATCACCGAACTGCCGAAACTGATCCAGACTCCCGGCGTGCATGAAGCGGTCGCCGCCCTGGGCACGGAAGAAGATCCCGTGGTCCTGGCCTATCGCATCGCGTCCTTGTTGAATCTCACCTTGGACGGCGAGCAGCAGTTGTTGGCGGCCCCTACCCGGGCCGATCTGTTGCGCGGACTCTATGCGGCGCTGTCGCGGGAAGTCCAGATTCTCCAGTTACGCGACAAGATCACCAGCGAAGCCAGGGAGAAACTGGGCAAGACACAGCGGGAATATCTCCTCCGCGAGCAGCTCAAGACGATTCAGCAGGAGCTGGGCGAGGGGAACGGGGAAGAGGATGAAGTCGGCGTGCTGAGATCCAAGATTCACGAAGCCGATCTCCCTGAACATGTCCGGAAAGAGACGGACCGTGAACTGGCGCGCCTCGCCAAGACGCCGAGCGCGTCGCCCGAGCATCAGGTGATCCGGAGCTATTTGGAGCTGGTGCTCGAACTGCCGTGGAACAAGTCCTCGGAAGAAGGACTCGATCTCGCTCATGTCCGTCAGGTGTTGAACGAGGATCACTACGGTATCAAGGAAGTGAAAGAACGCATTGTGGAGCACCTGGCGGTCTTGAAACTGAACCCGTCCGCCAAGGCGCCGATCCTCTGCCTCGTCGGCCCTCCCGGCGTGGGCAAGACCAGCCTGGGGCAGTCCATCGCCAAGTCCATGGGGCGCACGTTCGAGCGCTTCAGCCTCGGCGGGTTGCATGACGAAGGCGAATTGCGCGGCCACCGCCGCACCTATGTCGGGGCCCTTCCCGGCCGGATCATCCAAGCGGTGCGACGAGCCGGCGTGAACAATCCGGTCGTCATGCTGGATGAAGTGGATAAACTCGGACGCGATTTCCGCGGCGATCCCGCGGCGGCGTTATTGGAGATTCTGGACCCGGCGCAGAACCATACGTTCCGGGACCACTATCTGGATTTGCCGTTCGATCTGTCGAAAGTGTTTTTCATCACAACGGCGAATACGCTGGAGACGCTCTCGCAACCCCTGCTCGACCGTATGGAAATCATCCGGTTGAATGGATACAGCGAGCGGGAGAAACGCGAAATCGCCCTGCGGTACCTCTGGCCGAGACGGTTGAAGGAAGCCGGTCTGCGAGCCGAGGACGTGAATCTTCCCGAAGCGGTGCTGGACCATATCATCGGCCGCTATACCAGGGAATCGGGCGTGCGGCAGCTGGAACAGATGTTGGGCCGCATTACGAGAAAGGTCGCCGTGACCTTCGCGGATCGGCCGGCCGATGCTCCGGCGAGCCCCGTGGACATCACGCAACCGCTCCTGGACGAGTGGCTCGGACAGGAACGATTCCAGCCGGAAGAGGCGCGAAAGAATCTGCCGGCCGGAGTCGCCACCGGTCTGGCCTGGACTCCGACAGGCGGTGACGTGCTCTATATCGAGACGACCCTGCTGCCCGGCAGTCACGAGTTGACCCTGACGGGACAGTTGGGCGATGTCATGCAGGAATCGGCACGCGCGGCGCGCAGCTATCTCTGGTCGCATGCCGAGAGCATGGGGCTGGATATCTCGCGCTTCAAACGCAACGGAGTGCACATCCATGTTCCGTCGGGCGCCATCCCCAAAGACGGCCCCTCGGCCGGAATCACCATGGCGACCGCGCTGGCTTCGGCCTATGTCGGCAAGCCGGTGCGCAGCGATACGGCGATGACGGGAGAGATCAGCCTGACCGGGTTGGTGCTGCCGGTCGGCGGCATCAAGGAGAA
>DAONAB010000309.1:0-3826 GCA_035400805.1 Nitrospira sp.
CCCATTTTTGTGAACGAGTTAGGACGTAGTGCTCGTTTCAGGAGATGGTGACACGGGCCTCCGAATGCCGAGCTTTCGCAAGCGGCTTCGCAGAGTTTCCGGATTGAGTCCTAACAAATTCGCTGCCCCCTGGTCGCCATAGATACGCCATTTGGTCCGTTCCAGCATCACCGTGATGTGGTGCCGTTCGAGATCTTGAAGACTCTCGGTCTTGACGGTCGAGGCCGTACGGCCGGCCTGCAAGATCGGAAGCAACATTTCGTCAACCGTAACTTGGGATGAGCTGGAGAGGATGACGGCTCGTTCAATCACGTTTTGAAGCTCTCGAACGTTCCCGGGCCAGTTGTAGGCGAGAAGGCGTGCCATCGACTGGGGATCAAAGGTGAGATGCGGTCGCTTATGTTTGGCGCCGATCTGTGCCAGGAAATGTTGCGCGAGGAGGTGGATATCCTCCCGGCGTTCCCTGAGAGGGGGGACGCCGATTGGAAAAATATGGAGCCGGTAGTACAGGTCGGCTCGAAAGGTTCCCTGTTGAATCGCGGCCGATAGGTCAGCATTCGTCGCGGCGATCAGGCGAACATTCACCGACACCGGCTGAGTTCCGCCGACTCGATCCACCATGCCGTCCTGGAGGACACGCAGCAGTTTGGCCTGCGTCTCTAGAGGCATTTCGCCGATCTCGTCCAAAAATAACGTGCCCATGTGAGCCAGTTCGAAACGTCCAGGCCTGCGAAGTTGCGCTCCGGTAAAGGCCCCTCGTTCGTGACCGAACAATTCACTCTCAATCAGTCCGGAAGGCAGGGCCGCGCAATTGACGCGAATAAACGGTTTGTGACTCCGCGTGCTCAAGTCGTGAAGCGCCTGCGCCAGCACTTCCTTGCCTGTTCCCGTTTCCCCCAGAAGGAGAACGGTCGTGTCCGTTGGGGCAACGGCCTTCACGAGTTCGACTACCTTGTTGAACGACAACGATGCGCCGACGAGGAGACGGTGATTCCGGCTGGCTTTTACTTCTTCTGCGAGATACTCGTTCTCGCGGCGTAGGCGCTCGCTCAGTTGTTTGATCTGCTGGTAGGCCAATACGTGATCGATAGCGTAAGCGATTTGTGTGGCGACTTGTTGCAAGAACTTACAGTCGTCCGGGGCGAGATGACCCTCTTGCACGCTGCCGATGTTGAGGGTTCCGAGGCAATGCTCTCGGACCAACAGCGGCAGGTTGATCATGCGTCCCAACCCTTCTTGCGCGTAAAAGCGGTCTTCCAGAAACAGTTGTTCCCTCTGGAGATTGGCACGAATGTGCAGGCGGCGGTTGTCATGGACCCATCCCACCGCACTGCCTTCACGGGGGATGACGCTGTCATGCGCCAGGGCTGGGGTCGCCATATTGGTAATGACGGCATAAAACCGAAACGAATCAGTATTGGATTCGTACAAGGTGATACCCGCGCGATCCCATGGAATGACCTTTTGAATTTGGTCGGCGATCACTCGCCAGAGACTCTCAATGTCCCGCTGAGAGTTCAGGGCGTTGGTGACTTCGAGCAACGTCTCAAAATTCAGTGTGGCGCGTTGCATGGTAGATCAAAAGTTTGTCCACAGTTGGACAATACCCCAGTCCTGATCAGCGGAGGTGCCGAGCTGGTGGCGGATATAGGGCCCCGAAAAAAAATGACCGTAGATCACGGCCAAGGACACTTTACCGTCTGCAAACATGTGGCTCCATGCGACATCGAGTTCGTCGCCCACATGGGTCGTTGTATTGTCTGACCGGGAAAATATCAGCGGACCTTGTGAACCACGGTACCAGTTGTCGCGAGCGCTTGCCAAGTACTTGCGCAAGGCCCAGATCTCAATGTGGTCCCGACCCGTCGGCCTGGCCTGAATGTTCACCTGCGGCTGAACGGTATTGCGCCAGGCGCCATTCAGCATGTATCCGACGTGCAGAAAATTGGTTGGAAAGAAATTTTCGAATGTGTTGGCATTGCCGCCGCAGCTGCGCGCGAGAGTGTTGCCCGGTGCGACGCAGTTACTATCCCCGTCCCCGGAGGCATAGTCGAATCCGATCGCCAACCGGGGTTTCCATGGGTGCGTGTACCACGTGTGGCCAAGCCAGGTTCCGGAGGCCCAGGCATTGATCCTCAGGTTGCGTTGGTTATCGAAGCCGAGGCCATCCGCCGTCCAGCCGAATTGGTAGGCCGCTTCATGCACCACATCCCAGTTGCCGTCGCGGAGTTCGACACGCACCCCGACCATATGTCGCAGCTGAGAGGCTGATTTAGGGAGATATTGCCCTGGATTCGCCCGCTCCGGAAGCCGGTTGGAGTAGAAGACGTAATAGGGTTCTACAACCATCCGCGGCAGGTTTCGGATCTGATTGTAGAAAACGATCATGTCAACGTCACTTCCCGCGTCGGCGGCATTCTGCGCGAGCGCCGGGTTGCAGGTGGGTGACGCATTCGTGCCCTGGCCGCAGGTGAACAGGTTGGGGCTGAGGCTTCCGTTCGGCTGTCCTTGGCCCAGGTCGGTCTCGGAATTGCGAAACCAGCCGAGCTTTATGTCGAAATCGGTCCTCGTGTAACTCAACATGATGCCATCGTGAGAGTATCCGGTATTAGCCCAATCGAAATGCCCGAACAACCGTTGATTGCCGAATACGACATATTGCCGGCCGAGCTTGGCACTTAGTCCTTCGATACCGGCGAGATTCCGGATGAGCGCATAGCCCGCTCGGATCCCGAGACGGCATTGCCCCGTTTGTTGAAGTCCACAATGATGGTTGGATGCATCGCCGCCCTGGCTGCCACCGATCGGGTTGCCGCTCCCTCCCCATGTGGCTGAATCCTGGAGCTCAAGATAAAAATTGAGGTTGGGCGAGGGATCATAGCCGAGGCCCACTCGAGCCCATTGCTGGATAGAGAAATCACTGGCGTTAGATCCGTTGTGAGCGGCCGTACCGGATCCTGAATCGTTGAGACTATTGCACGCCCCACTGATTGGAGGGCCGCCGCCGAAGCAGACTCCATTGCGCCATTCCGGTCTCACGCGAAGGTCGGCGCGCATCCAGAAATTCCGGATGTCGAAGGCCGAAAAGGAGGGCAGGGTTGCGACAGAGGCGGTTTCTGCCATGAGCATGTCGGGCGAGGAGAAAAGGGCCGGTGAGACCGGCCCATAGCCGACATGCCCCGCTTCTGCCATGAGAGAACTCGGCGCGAGGACAGCCCAGAATGGGATGGTGAAGGCAAACCATAGGAGCAGAAATTTCCACATGGTGATGGCGCGGCGTCTCAGCAGTCATGGAAGAGTCCTCCATTTCCCCAGGTGAGGGGCGAATAGGCCGGGGGGCCGCCGTGTGTTAGCCCCCCAGCTCATTCACTGTTCGACGAAACGGACGACGATTAGAAGCTCATGCCCGCCCGCTCTTCCATGTTGCGCATGAATTCCTCGTGCTCTTTCACGGTGTCCGCACCTTTCGCCCGGATGTGTCGATCACGCGCGTGAAACTCATCGGGGGTCACGCGGTAGCAAAAATCCCATAACGCCTCCGCGCTGTGCTCATCAATGCCGCCGACCCGCGCCTCCAGCATGACCATCAATGTATTGACGCCGTCGTATGTGGCGCGTCGATTGCCGGACCGGTGCAACTCGCGAACCTTGCTCGTCTGGTCGACATAAGCTTGAAAACTTCCAGGAATGAGATTTTTTTCAGCCATGGTTTGATACGTCACCACCTGGCCAAGCAGTTCTTCAGCCCACGCGGATGATTTTTGATTGCTATTCCAAACGACCGGTTCGAGTCCGTTGGCCAAGGCCTGAGTGAGATTGAGGCCCA
>DAONAB010000310.1:0-3826 GCA_035400805.1 Nitrospira sp.
CAC
Source organism: Nitrospira sp. (assembly GCA_035400805.1). Taxonomy (GTDB): domain Bacteria; phylum Nitrospirota; class Nitrospiria; order Nitrospirales; family Nitrospiraceae; genus Nitrospira_A. The sequence goes on from DAONAB010000310.1 coordinate 4, forward strand.
GTACGTGTTCGGCTTGGGGTCTGCACCGAACCAACCCTTCACCCGCTTCAGACTCCGATCCAGCAGGCCCGCGACTTCCAAATTAGCCACGACGTACATCGCCAAAGAAGAGGCCGCAACATAATCCCTCCACAGCGGAATTTCGCGGTCGAGCCGGATGAGCTGCATCTCGGCGGTCCCATTCTGCGAAAAGTAGTGAAACCCCGGCACCTGCTTGTATCGCAGCAGGCTTTCGTCAAAATCGTTCCCGACCACGGTCACCACGAGACCGTCGGGTCGAAAGACGTCTTTGACATAGTTCGCATAGGCCAAGTATTGACTCAGCGCCGATCCGGATGCGCCGAAACTATACACAGCCCCTCTCGCTCCAATGTCACGCCTCAAGCGCGCCGCCGCCGTTTGATCGGACGGAACCATGGCTGCTTCGATGTAGCTGTCTCCGACGATCGCCAGCAACGGAGTGGCATGTTTCGGATCGTAGTCCACCTCGGAAATGAACCCCAGATTGTTGGTTCGCACACGATTCGTAATGGAAAAATTCCAGCCTTTGGACCACACGGCCGTGCGGTTCGGCGCGTAGCGGTAAATCGGGTTCGCATCGTTGACAGCCAGAGCACGGAACCCTTCGCTGACCGGCAGCAGCCTCAGGCCGATTTCCAGGAACGTGCCGCAGGCCAACAGGGACAGCAACACGGTCACCACCATCACGGACAGTGACGCGCGATGCGAGCCTGGAGTCATCGCTTTCACAGCCTTTTCATCTGTTCCGTCGAGACTGACTGCCAATGAACGTCACTCACAGATTCGGGCTCCACCGTTGCAGCCATCGCTCCAGGGCCCAGAGGCAATAGACCCGTTGATACAAGTTGTATCTGCTGATCCGAAGGTCGTCCCACCGTTGCTCGACAAAGCACCGGAGCAATCGCTCTAGGTAACCGGCAGACACAATATCTCTGACGCGTGCCGTCGGTGAACACAGTTGATGATGGAGCTCGCGACGGCCCTGGTCCCCCAGCCAGGCATCGAACGGAAAGCCGAACCCCGCTTTGGGCCTGCGACAGATCGCCGGCGGCAAATAGCGTTCGGCAAGTTTCCGGAGGAGTCGCTTGTTCTCCCCGACCGAATACTTCCAGCGCTCCGGGATCCGAGCCGAACAGGCCAACACCGATTCTCCAAGGAATGGAATGCGAACTTCCAGGCCATGGGCACTGCTCATCATGTCGACTTTTCTCAAATAGTCGCCTGGCAAGGCCGTGTTCATCGTGGCATCGATGAAATCCGCGCCACCGATTCCCCTTGAGCGGTCGCCGGCTCCCATGAGCATAGGAACATAATCAGCGGTCTTCTGCCTTGCGGAAGGAGTCAGCATGCCCTGTAATTCTTCGGGGAACAGATAACAGGACAAGGCCAGAAGTCGCTCATTGCCGGACGCATCCGCAGCCCGTAACAATCTCTGAACTTGTCGCACCCGCTCAGAGGGCGAGACCCGCGAAACCGCGTGAGATAAGAGGAGCATTGCCCGCAGAGTCCAGGTCGGCGCCCGGCCCAATGTCCTGGCGAAATCCGCGTAACCATAGCGGGGATACCCCCCGAACATCTCATCACCACCGTCTCCTCCTATCACCACTTTGACAAACGGTCTGACGGCTCGACACATCAAGTAGGAGGGAACGGCGGATGAGTCCCCGAATGGTTGATCGAATTGCGAAAGCACCTCGTCGATCAACGCAAGACTTCCCTGTCCGACCGGCACACGGATCTCATGATGATCTGTTCGCAAATGTCGAGCCACCATGGCCGCATAGGGGGATTCGTCATAGGAGGTCTCACCGAACGCAACCGTGAACGATGGAACCTTTCGCCCGAGATCGTTGACGAGCATCGCGAGCAGAAGGGACGAATCAATTCCTCCGCTTAAAAACGCCCCGATCGGCACGTCTGCGACGAGCTGTTCGCTCAGGCTTTCCAAAATGGCGCGGCGGCCGGCTTCAAGAGAAACCGGTTCGCTCCAATCGGCCGGCTCCCGCTTCCACGTCCAGTATGTCCCACGCTCAATCCCCCGCCTCGTGACACGCAACCACGACCCGGGCTCGACTTCATGGATTTCCGAGAAGAACGTGCGCGGCGGAATGGTATAGCTGAGCAGGAGAAAATCGACGAGGGAGGCATAATTCAACGTAAGCGACCGAGCGCTCAGCTCTTGGAGCGCTTTGATCTCCGATGCAAAGCAGAATGCCCCGTCGAGCGTGGCATAGTACAAGGGCTTGATTCCGGTTCGGTCTCTTGCAAGAAACAGCTCGTTCTCCACCGTGTCATACACCGCCAACGCAAACATGCCGTGGAACTTCGACAGGCAGGTGGCCCCCCAATAGCCGTACGCTTCGAGGAGCACTTCCGTATCGGACTGCGTGCGAAACCTTTTTCCAACCTGTTCAAGCTCCTCCCGGAGACTGTGGAAATTATAAATTTCACCGTTATAGACCATGACGTAGCGCTCGTCGGCCGAACCCATGGGTTGCTGTCCTCCGGCCGGATCGATCACTGCCAGGCGCGCATGTCCCAGCCCAACTGTTCCCGTTGAATCAACCCACTTTCCTGACCCATCCGGCCCCCGGTGGTGCAGGGCGCGAGCCATTCGGTCGATCGTTTCCGAAAGGGCGTGATCGACTGCTGGCCTGACAACACCACAGATTCCACACATAGTGACCTAACGGAGTTCTCCCGGGATGAGGGGATTGCCCTGGATCGCAGGCTGTTCCTGAAGCTGTGCCACAGCACGTCTCCTCAACACAGCTCCGAGCATGACGCTATTCAATAGATAGTAGACACTGATCGCGGTCGCGACTCCAACCAGACCGGCAAGCCAGGCCCCGACCCCTTTCAGAATCAATCCCACCGTGTAGGTCAGCGCCTCAATCTTCGCGGGAGTCGTCATGTCGCCCTGGGTATAAAAGGCGTTCACCAATATGTGATTGATGCCGCCCGCCAGCACAACCCCGGAACAACTCATCAGGATGACCCACATCCTTGTCAGATCACCGGCCTGCAATGTGCCGTCGCGGCTCAACTGATCCAACAGATCCAAGCGGTGCACGGCGAACGCCCCGAGGAAAAGCACAAGCACCACCCCTCCACTCAACCATCCCATCCACCACACGCGTTCGCTCCATAACGCATTGAACGAATACCAGGATTTTTCGCTCGCCAGTCGAGCCAACCGGGGAACGATCGGAGCGACCACACCATGATTGAGCACTCTTCCTATTGCCGAATGAACCCGCAGCACCAGGTCCAAAACGGCGATGCTTCCAGGGGCGAGAAGCGAGGCAAAAAACCGATCGACGACAAACCCTGTGCGGTGGTACGAAGCACCGGCGACAAGCGGCCGCATCCGCCTCCACACATCCTTCGAGAGCAACGGAATATCGGCGAGAGGACCCTGTGCCACCCCGGCAAGCACCGGCAATTGCAGCAACACAGGGCCGGTAACGATCGCGACTTGTACCCAGGCAGCCAGCTGCACTCCCCATCGATCCAGCCCGACCACGAGCAGCCCCCATCCTCCACATGTGCAGAGCAGGACCGTCAAGGCCGGCCAGACAAAACGACCCTTCGCCTGGGAGAGACTCATCAGCACGATTCCACAACCGGCCCCTATCACGCCCACCGCCTGAATCTGAGCCAACTCTACCGTGAGCGCAGCAGTGGATGCAGCCAGCCCGGGCGCAAGAAGCGGGACGGCGATCGGCGCGACCAGAAATAACAGGAGGGCGACTATCGACGAGACCGCCGCGATGGCGCACAGCAGCGGCCAACCGGCCCG
>DAONAB010000311.1:0-3813 GCA_035400805.1 Nitrospira sp.
TCGTCACCAAGGTGCAATCGGGGGATAAGACCGGCGCGGAAGCGTCGATCGGCTTTAAGGGTGACTACACGGCGGCCTCCTCCAAGTTAACGGCCAAGATGATGGAGTGGAAAAAAACAGCCCCGAAGGCAGCCTGATCGAGCAAGGCCATGCTCTGGAGAAATTCCCTAGACGCCAGGGAGTTTCTCCAGCCTCCGCGCCCGACGACAAGGCCACCGACTCCCCTTCAGACCAGATCGCGCCTGACTAAGCCATTGTTTTCTCACACACTTTCTGGAATGACTACGCAGAAAGCTCCTCCGGCACGGTCCCTGCTCTACGCTGCGTAAAGAATCACTTGATCTATACACGATGCCCTCATCCATCCTGCTCATCGACGATAGCCCCGGCGAATGTGAACTCTTTCGCCAGGCCCTGACGCAGTCGGGATACAAGGGACGCTTGGAGATCAGCGATGGCAGCCGTGCGGCAATGACCTATCTCAACGATCACGTACCCAGCGATGAACCGGGCTTGATCCTGCTCGACCTCAAATTACAGGGAGAACGCGGCGTGGATGTGCTGAAACAGTTGAAGCAGGATGCGCGGCTTGCGCCGATCCCAGTGGTGATTCTCACCAGCTCCGATGACGCCGCGGACGTGCAAGCCTGCTACCAGGCCGGAGCCAACGGCTATGTGGTCAAGCCGGGACAATTCGACGATCTGGTGAGCCTCTCCCTGCACCTCTGGAAATTCTGGCTGGAACACAACTGTACAAGACGGATGGCTACCTCATGCTAACGCGCGCCGCCCTCAAAAATCCCTACGCGGTCTTTGCGATCTGCATGATCGCGCTGATCCTGGGCGCCGTGTCCTATCAGAAAATGCGCGTGGACATCTTTCCCGAGATCAAGCTGCCGTCGATTCTTGTCACCACCTTCTATCGCGGCCTGAGCCCCAGCGCAATGGAAGGGGCGATCACGCTCAAGATGGAGCAACGCTTCGTCGAGGCGAGTTACGTCGAACACATCGAATCTCAATCGCTCTCGGGGATGAGTTACATCAAGGTCTTTTTTCAGCCTGACTATGGGATCGATGCGGCCCAGTCGGAACTGACCAGCCTGGCCTACAGCATCATTCGCCTGCTGCCGCCCGGCGTCTATCCGCCCTCCGTCTATAAGTTCGGCGTATCCAGTCTGCCGGTGGGCTACCTCTCCATCTCCAGCGACACGCTCGGCCCCAAAGAAATTCGTGACCTCGCTTACTTCAACGTACGCAACCAGATCGCCACCATCCCCGGCATCTCCTTCGGCCCGCCGTTGGGCGGCAAGGTCCGGCAGATCACGGTCTTTCTCGACCAGCAACGGCTGCTCGCACGCGGCGTGTCTCCGTCTGAGGTCGTGAACGCGCTGAATGCCCAGAGCGCCATCATCCCGGCCGGCAACATCAAGATCGGCGACCTCGATTATTACGTCTATTCGAACAGTCTCGTGGACGTGGTGGACAAAATCAACGACATTCCCATCAAGATCGTGAACGGCACGCCCGTGCTGATTCGTGACATCGGCACCGCCGCCGACAGCGCCGCGGTGCAGACCTCGATCGTGCGGGTAAACGGGCGTGAAGCGACCTACCTTCCGATCACCAGGCAGGAAGGCGCCAACACGCTGGAAGTGACCGACGGCATTCGCGCAAAACTCTCGAATCTCACAGAGATTCCGTCCGGGACGACCATCAAGTTTATCTACGACCAGTCGCTGTACATCCGCCAGGCCATCGCCAACTTGCAGAAGGAAGGCCTGCTCGGCGCCGGTCTCGCCGGCCTCATGATTTTTATTTTCCTGGCAAGCATCAAAGCGGCGCTCGTCGTCGGCCTGGCCATTCCCCTCTCCTTGACCGCCGCGCTGGTGGCCCTCTATCTGACCGGACAAACCGTGAACCTGATGACGTTGGGCGGACTCGCGCTAGTGATCGGCACTCTGCTGGACAACAACATCGTGGTGCAGGAAAACCTGCATCGGCACTTGGAAATGGGCAAGGACGGCCGTTCGGCGGCTGAAGACAGTGCCATGGAGCTGACCCTGCCCATCCTGGTGGCCACGATTTGTATCCTCATCGTGTACCTGCCGATCATGTTTTTTACCGGGATCGTGAAGTATCTCTTCGTCCCGCTGGCCATGACGGTGGCCTTCGCCATGTTGGCCGACTATGTCGTCTCCATGTCGGTAACACCGGTCGTGCTGGCCTGGCTCTATCAAGCCGGGCATGCAAAATCTTCGGAACATGAGTCCTCGGCCGACCAAGGATGGTTTCGCTACGTGCTCGCGATCTACGAGCCACTGCTCACCGCCGGTGTACGTTTCAAACCGGTCGTGATCGGCCTGGCTATGCTCGCCCTGGTCGGCACCGGCGTTTTTCTGCTCCCCAGACTCCACACCGAGTTCTTCCCCAAGGTAGATGCAGGCAATTTCACCATGTCGGTGATGGCGCCGGAGGGATCACGGATCGAAAAGACCACGGCCATCGTGGGTCACATCGAACAACTCGTGCACGATACGATCCCGAAGGACGACCTCGAAGAAGTCATTTCGAACACCGGGCTCTACTACGGCGATGCCGCCCGCTTTGCGCCGAACACCGGGAACCATACGGCCTTCGTGCTGGTAAACCTGGCCACCGGACATCAGGGTCATACGGAAGACTACATCGCTGAGCTCCGGAAGAAGTTTAAGGCGTCGCTGCCAGGCGTCGAGATCGCCTTTCAAACCGGCGGCATCATCAGCGATGTGTTGAACTTCGGCCTCAAAGCCCCGATCGACATCCAGGTCAAGGGGCCGAACCTGGACATCGTCAGGCCGGTGGCGGAGCAGATCCAGCGACGGATTGCGCAGGTACCCAACACGGTCGATGTGCGGATCAAACAGGGAAAGAGTTATCCCGAGCTGCACATCGATGTGGATCGCACGAAGGCCGCGTATTACGGTATCAACCAGAATCGCGTGGTGGTGGATGTCATCACCGGCATCAGCTCCAATCTGGCCCTTTCCCCGAACTACTGGCTGGATCCCAAGACTGCCAACGGCTATTTCCTGTTGGCGCAGTATCCGGAGCAATCGCTCACCACGACGGAAGATCTGCTGAACATTCCCATCATCGGCGCGCGCACCCCTCTGTTACCGACGGCCAGCCTCACGGGCGGCGGCATGCAAGGTTCCACACTGGCGCTGCAAAACACGCCTTTCGCGGGACGACAGATGGAACTGACGAGCGGCTATTACGCCTCGGGAGACGACCGGCGCGGACCGCCGGTGATGCTGCGGGATGTGGCCTCTCTGAAATTCAAAACCGGTCCCGACTCCATCGATCACTATGATCTGTCCCGGTTAATCAACGTGCTGGTGACGCCGGTCGGAAACGATCTCGGCCGCGTGGCAAAGGATATCGAAAAGGTCCTGGCCGAGGTGCCCCTGCCCAAGGACGTCACAGTGCGACTGCGCGGCGAAGTCGCTAACATGCGCGGTGCGATTCAGAACTTCGCACTGGCCCTCCCGCTCGCCGTCGTCTTGATCTATCTCGTAATGGTGGCGTTGTTCCGCTCGTTCATCGATCCCCTCATCATCCTGGTCGCCGTTCCGCTGGGCTGGATCGGTACCGTGTTGACGCTGCATCTCACGAATACGTCGGTGAACGTCGAGTCGATGATCGGAACCCTGATGATGATGGGCATCGTGGTGTCGAACAGCATTCTACTCGTCGACTTTGCCAATCGTATGGTCCGTCATGGAGCCACGGCCGAACATGCCGTGCTCGAAGCGGGACGGCGACGCATTCGCC
>DAONAB010000312.1:0-3791 GCA_035400805.1 Nitrospira sp.
ATCGCCATGGCCTGGGCCGTCGGTTGTGTGCAGACGCGGCAGGTGGTGAGGAATTGGGTATGGGTGTATCTGGGGAACCTGCTCGGCGCCGGCGGGACGGCGGTGCTGGTCCTGCTCGCGGGCGTGCAGACATTGGCAGACGGGGCCGTCGGGGAAACCATGGTTCAGATCGCGCGCAGCAAAATCGCGCTGGATCCGGTTTCGGCCTTTGCCCGCGGGATCCTGTGCAACGTGCTGGTCTGTCTCGCGGTTTGGTTATGCATGGGAGCGCGGAGCGTGGCGGATAAAATCCTCGCCATTGTGTTCCCGATCACGGCCTTTGTGGCCTGTGGCTTTGAACATTCCGTGGCCAACATGTTTTTTCTGCCGCTGGGCATCGCGCTGGCCGCCGGCGGATCGGCGCCGCTGTCCGTGATGGGGGCTGTGAGCAATCTGGTGTTGGTGACCCTCGGCAATATCATCGGCGGGACGGTGCTGGTCGCGCTGGTCTATTGGTTCGTCTATCTCCGCACAGAGCCGGTCTCGTAACGGACTTCACTTAAAAAACTCGATTCTGATGCGCAGGGGAGGCGTGGCGGTGGTATGCTGCACCTCGTGATCTCCCGGTCTCCTTCAATCTCATGAACAGAGCGACCCTGCGCGCCGTTCTCACTCCACGTCTCGGCATCATGCTGCCCCTGGGGTTTGCCTCCGGGTTGCCTCTGGCCCTCACGGGTGGAACGCTGCAAGCTTGGCTCACCGAGGCCGGCCTGGATCTGACCACGATCGGCCTGTTCGCCTACGTCGGCCTTCCCTATACGTTGAAATTTCTCTGGGCCCCGGTGATGGACCGCATCGTGCCGCCCTGGCTCGGGCACCGCCGCGGTTGGATGATCGTCACGCAGACGGGTCTTGCACTGGCACTGACGCTAATGGCCTTCATCGGTCCAGGCTCGGGCGCCCAGATCTTTGCCGCATTGGCATTGGGTGTCGCCTTTCTCTCTGCTTCACAAGATATCGTCTTCGATGCCTATCGCACTGACTTGTTGAAACCGGATGAGCGGGGGCTGGGTGCGGCCACCTGGGTGATGGGGTATCGCATCGCGATGATGGCGTCCGGTTCGCTGGCCTTGATCGTTGCGGCGCGCCTGGGATGGTCCTCGGCCTATCTCTGCATGGCCGGGTTGATGGCGCTCGGAATTGTCACGATCTTAATGATCCCGGAACCGGAGGCGGCGAGGGCGGCCCCGCAGTCGATGTCGGAGGCGGTGTGGGGACCTTTGTCTGAATTTTTGTCTCGCCCCATGGCGCTGGCGCTGCTGGGGTTGATCGTTCTCTACAAGCTGGGCGATGCCTTCGCCGGCGCATTGACGACTTCGTTCCTGCTGCGCGGGATGGCATTCTCGTCGGAAGACATCGGCCTGGTCCGGGCGTTCGGCATCGGGGCGACGATTCTGGGCGCGTTCATCGGCGGCGGCATGATGCCGCAGTTAGGCCTCTTTCGTTCGCTGATGGTCTTCGGGGTGTTACAGGCGCTGTCGAACCTGTCGTTCTTATGGCTGGCCTGGGTGGGGAAGAGTTACGCCGTTATGGCGTTCGCAGTCGGATTCGAAAATCTCACCGGCGGCATGGGCACGGCGGCTTTCGTGGCGCTGGTTATGTCGCTCTGCAATCATCGCTACACAGCAACTCAGTTTGCCCTGCTCTCTTCCGTTGAAGCTCTCGGACGGGTTTTTCTCGGCTGGCCCGCTGCGAAGCTGGTAGGGCTCGCCGGGTGGGGACCCTTCTTCTTCGTGACCTTCCTCGCCGCGCTGCCCGGCCTTTGGCTGCTGTGGGTGCTCCGCAAGCCGGTGACGCAGCATGCGGAGCTTAATGCAGGGAGAGAGGGAGCTGAGGTTCCCTGCTGACAGCTGGATCCTGCGATCAGTATGGGCCTGGGCAGGTCATTAAGTTGCTCCCTCCTACTTCACCTTCCTCTGTAAAAACAAAATGAACAGCATCAGGGTCGGGAGCGGTGCCAGCGCGAAGGGCAGCAGCCAGAGCAGCACGTTTTTCCCTCGCACGCGGGCTTGATCGAACATCCAGATAAAGATCCACACGAGCAGGCCGATGTAATTCACGGCCATCCAGCGCGTGGTGTGAATCTTCAATCCGCTGGCCGATTCCGGCTCTCCCTGAATGAGGAAGACTCCGATAAGGAGGACGAACCCTGCCAGGAGGGCTGTCACCAGGCGTTTACTCCACACGAACATAGGCGCTCCTTCCGTTACCGTCGAACCAGTGTGATCGAATCAGCCGGCCCGGATCATTCATGAATGCCGCCGCGAGGCGTTGAGACCGAAGCCTGCCGGGGCTGCTCTCAAGTCCGGGTGAGGGTTCCATTCCTCAGAAATCGGGCGTAAGCTAAACGGACGGGGTCCAATCTGTCAAACCGCCAGATTGTGGTCTCGACGGACATGAAGCCTGTGCGTACTGCCTTCGACGAAGGGAGACGATGAGTAATGTGACGTTGGCCGGGTTGGTGGGGAGTCTGCTGGTTGCCGTGGGATTGGCGGCGACCAATCCCACGATGGATGCCTATGTGCATTTCGTCGAAGCCCGCCTGTTGGCCGAAATCGAAAAGATGGACCAGTCCGGGCCGCGCCACGATCGTGACGTCATTAAAGCCGTCTTTCGCGCGCAGGGCCCCAAACTGGTGGAGGGCGTCGTTCGGCCGAACACCACGAGGAACAACTGGGGCCTGCTCAGTTTCTTCGAAACCAATGTGCTGGACCAACCGGTATTGGTGCTGGGTGTGGCCGGTCAATTTGTGCCCTTGCGAGGGGTCGAGGAGGCGACGTTAAAGGTCGGTCGGCTGGCTTTTTAGCCTGTGCCAGAAATTTTCTCGCCTCCCTGTGAAAAACCTCCTTCCACAGCCTCAGGATCGCTGTGGATAACTCTGTGAAAAATGAATAAAACCAGCATCAAATCTGGCGTCGGCGCTATCACCAGCTTATCCCCATTAATCACAGGTGTGCCACAACATTTTGTTTGACAAAAAAATGTGATCACTATATCTAGTAGGTAACGCGGTTATGGATGAGATTGACTCTGTTGAGAAACCGTCTTTTCCAATCACACCCCGACACATCATCGCCGACCGTTCTCTGCACCGAACGTCTCGCATCTGCCGAAGGAGGAACCAGTGAGGATTGAACGAAGATTCACCAAGCGTGGGCAGAGCCCCTATGAGGGTCTTGCGTTCGTAAAACGTTCCTCGGAGATCCGCAATCCCGACGGATCGACCGTGTTTAAATTGGACCATATCGACATCCCGGAGCATTGGACGCAACTGGCGATCGATATTCTGGCGCAAAAATATTTCCGGAAGGCCGGAGTCCCGCAAGTCCATGAGGACGGCACGCCGGTGGTGGACGCCGCAGGCAAGCCCGTGCTCGGCGGGGAGCGCGACTCCCGCCAGGTGTTCAACCGGCTGGCCGGTTGCTGGACTTTCTGGGGCAAGAACCACGGCTACTTCAAGACGCCGGAAGATGCGACCGCCTTCTACGACGAGATGTGCTACATGCTGGCCTTTCAAATGGCCGCTCCCAACAGCCCGCAGTGGTTTAATACCGGGTTGCACTATGCCTACGGGCTTTCGGGACCGGCGCAGGGCCACTTCTATGTCGATCCGAAGTCCGGCGAGGTCGTCCGGGCGACGAATGCCTTCGAGCATCCGCAGCCGCACGCCTGCTTTATCCAATCGATTGAAGACGATCTGGTGAACGAGAACGGCATCATGGACCTCTGGGTCCGTGAGGCGCGGCTCTTCA
>DAONAB010000313.1:0-3778 GCA_035400805.1 Nitrospira sp.
CCAGGACCAGCACCATGGCTAACGAGACGGAGCTGAGTTTTGCCGACCGTCTCCTCTCAAAGGCGCAACACATCGGCTGGTTGCCAACAGTTCGTATGGCCTTCCGTAAGGCCCTTCGGCCCTGGCTCACACGCCGACATCGGGCTCACGTCTTACGACAGCCCTACCAGGTGGGGAGGCGAGAGCTGGCCGGCGCGTTCGGTATCAATCCCAACGATCTCTTCGCCGTGGTGGAGCACATTCGTGTCGCACTCCCGCAGCGGCTCCCTGTTTCGCCGGACCGTGTCGCGGCGATTCGTCGGGTCTATGAGCAACAGGTGCCGGGGCTTTATGAGGCGACCATCGAATCAGCCGACCGCGTGTGCAGGCATGTGTTCGACCTCCTGGGTTCCGGGCCTCTCGCATTGGGAGCGACCATCGACTGGCATCGGGATTTTAAGTCCGGCTACCGATGGAATCCTGAGCAGTGCTTTCTCGACGTGGCTCACGGGCATGAGGCCGGGGTTGATATCAAGGTGCCGTGGGAACTGTCACGAGGGCACCATCTCGTGCTTCTGGCTCAGGCCTCCCTCCTGACCGGCGACGCCAAATACGCCCAGGAATGTGTGACGCAGCTGAGCAGTTGGATCGCAGCCAATCCGACGGGGAGGGGTGTGAATTGGTCCTGCCCGATGGATGTGGCGATCCGCGCCGTAAACTGGGTATGGGCGGTCGGGCTCTTAGCTACGTCACCGCTGACTACGCAGGACTGGCTCGCGGAGGTGCTTGCGTCGCTGGTGGCCCACGGCCGGTTTCTCATGGACAACCTCGAAGTCCGGGACGATGGCGTGACGACCAATCACTACCTGGCTGATCTGGTGGGGCTACTCTATCTCGGCCTCTGCTTACAAGAGGTTCGCGAGGCTGAAGGGTGGGCGACGTTTGCCGTTCGGGCACTGGTTCGTGAGATGGACCGGCAGGTGCTGGCCGACGGTGTGCATTATGAGTCGAGCTTGTCCTATCACCGCCTGGTGACGGAAATGTTTTTGTCGTCGGCTATGCTCTGCCGGCGCCATGGTGTTCAATTGCCGACTACCTTCCATGATCGGCTCGAGAAGATGTGCCAGTTTGTCGAAGGGTATACCAAGCCGAATGGTTTCGCTCCCCCAATAGGAGATGGTGATAACGGACGCCTTCATATGCTGACCGGATATGCCCAGACCGATGTGCGGGATCATCGGCATCTGCTCGCCGTCGGCGCGGTCCTCTTCGATCGTGCGGACTGGTGGGCTGCTGCCGGTCCGTCATGGGTCGAAGGATTGTGGTTCGGCGGCGCCCCGCGCGTCACCAGGGAGCGGGAGCAAGTCCAGCCGGAACGAGGCAGTGTGGTCTTTCCGGACGGAGGGTTTTACATTCTGCGCAAGGCAGGGGATTACGTCTTGTTCAACGGCAATCCGATTGGGACGCAGGGGGTCGGAACCCACAAACACAATGATCTCCTCTCGCTGGAGATGCACCTGGAGGGGGAAGATATTCTTGTGGATTCAGGTTGTTTTCTCTATACTTCCGACCCGCAATCCTATGCGCGTTTCCGCAGCACGCGCTACCACTCAACCGTGAGGGTGGATCAGGCGGAGCAGAACCGGCTCATTCCGGGGAAGTACTTCTGTTTGCATCCGGATAGTCGTCTGCACCCCGTCCACTGGGACATCGGCGGATCGGTGGAACAGGTCGCAGCGGAGCACAATGGATACGAACGCTTCTCCCACCCGGTGAGGCATCGGCGCGAGGTACGGGCTGACTGGGTGAACAAATCGTGGCGGATCACGGACCATCTCTTCGGGCCGGCGACCGATTCTCACCCGCATTGCCTTGAATGGACATTGGCCTTTGCGCCAGATTGTTCCTTGCAGCAGGTGGAAGCCGGATGGGTGGTGATCACTCCGAGGCAGCAGCTCTGGCTGGATGGTCCGCGGTTATCGGCGAATGGAATGCCGGTGGCCACTTTCCCTCGGCTCGAAGAGGAGCAGGTGGCCGAGCAATACGGCCGGGCGCGGAGCGCTCCGTTTCTTCGCTGGAGTTGGGAGGGATCGCTCCCGGTGGAAGGCGTCTTCACAATTTCTTCTGCGGCGCCCGAGTCGAGGGCACAGTTCAGTGAACGGTGAGAGTTAAGGTGAAGAAGGCGTTAACCATCTGGCTGACGGGGTTGCCCTGTGCGGGCAAGACGACCCTGGCGAACATGCTCTTTCGAAGCCTGTTGGCGCAGGGCCTGACCAATGTGGAAGTGTTGGATGGTGACGTCGTCCGCACGCATCTGTCAAAAGGGCTGGGATTTTCCCGCGCGGATCGCGATACCAACATCCTGCGGATCGGATGGGTGTGCCAGGTCTTGACCAAGCATGGCGTCTATAGCATCGTGGCGGCGGTCTCACCATTTCGCGCGGTCCGGAACGAGGTGCGCGCGATGATCGAAAAGGCCGGAGGGGCCGGTTCGTTTCTTGAGGTGTGGGTGCGCTGCGGGGTCGAGGAATGTATCCGGCGTGACGTCAAAGGGATGTATGCCAAGGCGTTGCGCGGCGAAATCCAGCAGTTCACCGGCGTGTCCGATCCGTATGAGGAGCCGCTCTGCCCGGAGATCGTCGTGGATACGAGTCGTGAATCGCCGTCCATGTCGGTCGGGCGTATCCTGGAGGTCGTCAACCGTGGCAATGTGTGACCGTCGCGGTGCCCGGCGGTCCGCGCTCGAAGGATCGGCCGGTGGTGGATAGAAGCTTTCTGTGGTTTCTGCTTCCGACGCTGCTTCAAACACTCATCGGAGTCGGCGTCATGGTTCCCATCACCACGTATTACCTTGACCCGGCCGATCTTGGCACCGTCGCCATTCTTACCGCCTGTGCGATGTTGGTGACGCCTCTCGCTTCGACCGGAGACAACTGGGTGCTTTCGACGTATTGGCACGCGACGCCGGAAGCCGGCCGCAGAGAGCTGCTGTTCAATCTCCTGCTGGCCAATGCAGGAATGAAGACCGTGTGGGTGGTGGTGTTCTGGTTGCTTTCTCCAGTGCTGTTGCCGCAAGTGATTCGCGACTATCGTCCCGAGTATCAGCAGTATTTTGGATTGGTGCTGCTGGGACTGTTGACCGGTACGCTGTGGGGGACACTCAGTCCATTGATGGTCATCGAACGGGCGCCCGTCAGCCACGCGGTCAATGAATCGTTGCAGTGGGTGGCCGGGGCCACTACGACGCTGGTGGGTCTGTCGGTCATGAAGATCGGCATCCTGGCGATGTTTCTCGCACCTATTGCTGCGGGCCTTGTCTCCGTCTTGCACGGATTTCACTATGCCGCGCGTCGGGTCTCCTTGCGGCCTAGCTTGCACTGGAGCAGGCAGATCGTGCGAAGCGGCCTGCCGGCGATTCCATTCAGTCTGATGGATGTCGTGGCCAACAGTATGGATCGTTTTGTCATCCAGCGCTGGCTGGATTTGTCGACCCTCGGCATTTATGCCCATTCGCAAAGTTATCGAGGAATGTTCGTCACGGTGACCAAAGCCTATTCGCGGACCATGACCCCGACGTTTCTGGAATTATTTGCCGGCAATCCTCGCCAGTCGCAGCAGCAAGTTGAAGAGACCGTGTCGCTATGGTACCTCTGTGTGGCGGCAGGAGGCATTCTGGTCACGCTGTTTTCTGCCGACGTGATCCATCTCCTGACGCACGGGAAATTCGATCGGGCGGCGGAGCTCGTGCCGATCTGGTTTCTGCTGGTTTGCGTACATAGCCTGGCGATCCCTTACACGC
>DAONAB010000314.1:0-1345 GCA_035400805.1 Nitrospira sp.
TTGCCGCGTGGGCGCGTGACCAAGTCGCCGTTCCTTGGTGAGTGTCGTGGCGTGGGGGTCTATCTGCTCTACAACGGCATCCTTGACGATAAAAGTGCTCAAGGGGGCAACGTGCTGACCCGCGCAGTGTTGGCGAAGCTTCCGAAATTCGACGGGCAGAAAGTGATCTATTGTGCCGGCTGCCTGTTGGGGAAAGACCGGCTGCAGGCGGAGCGGATTCTGATCAGGCAGACGCCCTACGAGATCAAGGTGAGTTGACGCATGGCCACTCGCAAGAAATCGCCCCCGCATGGTTCCCTGGAACCGTTGATTTTTGTCATCAGGAATCAGCGCGTGATTCTTGATGCCGACTTGGCTCGTCTCTACGGGGTGACAACAAAACGATTCAATGAGGCATTCAAACGGAACCGACAGCGGTTCCCGCATGATTTCGCCTTTCAACTGACGACTACTGAGTTCGGCAACTTGAGGTCGCAATTTGCGACCTCAAGTTTGCAACATGCTGAATCGACGGAGGTTCATCCGAGGTGGTCACAGATTGTGATCACCTCCCACGGCGGGCGTCGGTATTGCCCCTGGGCTTTCACGGAACATGGTGCCGTGATGGCCGCGAACATTCTTCGCAGCGAGCGGGCGGTCCAGATGAGTGTGTTTGTGGTACGGGCGTTTGTCCGCCTGCGCGAGCATGTTGCCGCGAATCACGCCATTCTGAAACGTTTGGCCGAAATCGATCGCACGTTGCTCGAGCACGACACGGCCTTGCTGGATGTCTACGAGAAGCTGTTGCCACTGTTGCAGCCGCCTCCGGATGCTCCCACACGGCGGATTGGCTTCCATTCGAAGGGCAAGTCGTGATTACGCTCAAAGACTATCAGGAGCGGGTGTTGGAGTCGTTAGGCGACTTCTTCCGCTGCACTGCCCAGACCAAAACGCCGGAGGTCGCCTTCCGGGAGGTCACGCGTCGATTCGGTGAGGCAGCGCCGTACTTTCCGGTCTCGGCTGCAGGGCTCGGGCCGGACATGCCCTATGTCTGCTTGCGCGTGCCGACCGGGGGCGGCAAGACCTTACTGGCCTGCTATGCGGCTGGATTGGCTCAGCGCCAGTTCATGCGGGCCGAGCGAGCGGTGGTGCTCTGGCTGGTGCCGAGCAATACGATTCTAGATCAAACGGCGGATGCATTGCGCGATCCACGCCACCCGTACCGCCGTGCGCTGGAATTAGCTTGTGGGGCGGTCGAAGTGATGACCATCGACGAGGCATTGCGTTTGTCGCGTGCAGCTGTCGACGGGCAAACGGTGGTGATCGTGTCCACCATTCAATCGTTTCGCGTCGAGGACACGACCGG
>DAONAB010000314.1:1355-3773 GCA_035400805.1 Nitrospira sp.
GTGCCTCCCGACCGCCTTGCAGACCTCTTCCCCGGTGCGGACGGGAAGCCCAAACCGTCATTAGTCAACGCGCTGCGGCTTCGGCGGCCGATCGTGATCGTGGATGAGGCGCACAATGCCCGGACCGACCTGTCCTTTGCGACGCTCGGCAACGTCCTGCCCTCGTGCATCGTCGAGTTTACGGCGACGCCGGCACGCGAAAAGACTCCGTCCAACGTGCTGCATCGTGTCTCGGCGGCGGAATTAAAAACGGCGCAGATGGTCAAGTTGCCATTGCGGGTGGTCACACGACACCCGAGTCAGCGGGACCAACTGCTGGCGGAAGCCTTCACGCTTCGGGCCGATCTGGAAAGGCTCGCCGCCCTGGAAGGGCAGCAGACGACCGAATATATCCGTCCCATTCTTTTGATTCAGGCTGAGCGGGTCGATGCCTGTGAACCGCTGCGTGAGCGGTTGGTGCGCGAGTTCGGGCTTTCAAACGACGAGGTGAAGATCTCCGTCGGCAGGCTCGATGAACTCAAAGGGGTGAAGGATATCGCCTCGCCGAAGTGCCCGGTTCGGGTGATCATCACGGTGGAGAAATTGCGCGAGGGGTGGGATTGCCCCTTTGCCTATGTGCTCTGCAGCTTGAAAGAAACCTGGTCGGCCACGGCGATTGAGCAAATTGTCGGGCGCATCCTCCGGTTGCCGAACGCCAAGGCGAAGCAACATCCTGATCTGAATTGCGCCTATGCCTTCTCTGTCTCGGATTCGATTACAGCGGTATTGGCGGAGCTGCGCGAGGCGTTGGAACACAATGGGTTTACGAAGGCAGAGGCCGAACGGATCATTCTTTCCGTGCCGCAAGGCACGCTGCCGCTCGGTGTGCAACCGCAGACTGTGACCGTTGGTCCTGACGAGATCGATCCCACCGTCGTCCAGGTCCAGGAGCCCGCGCTTGGCGGAAAGGTGCGGATCGATGCCGCCAGCGGCGCCATTACCATCGTCGTGCCGCTCGACCGCGAGGACCTGGAAAAGGTGCAAAGCTGTGTCACGACTCCGGACGCCAAAGCCAGGCTCGCGGAAGCCGCGGAGATGGTCCGTCAGGCGGAGCAAGCCTTCGGCGGAAGCGGAAAGCCGAGAAAGCCGTCGCCGTATGAGCAGCAATTGGACTTTCTTGTGCCGCTGCTCTGCTTTGCCGAGAACGGCATGCTGTACGAGTTCGAAAGCACCTTTTTGCTCGACCACCCCTGGAAGCTGAGCGAGAAAGATGCGTCGTTGCCTGCGGCGTATAACCCGCTGGCTCGTCCGTATGGGAAGGTTGGGGTGATCGATGTCGGACAGAAGGGCGACGTCCAGACGACGCTGCTGGGCGATACAGGCGATGCCGATTTTGTCGGCACGCTGCACCAGCAGATGTTTCACTTCAGCGGGCAAGATGACTGGTCCGTAGAAAGGCTCGTCGCCTGGCTGGATCGGGAAATCGATCACCACGACATTCCCGTCGGGGAATCGGCAGAGTTTCTTCGGAAGGTTATTCGGGGGCTGACGGCGAAGTATGGGATTGCGGACATCGGTACTCTGGCGCTCGATCGATTCCGGCTCCGCGATGAAATTGCGGCGCGTATTCAGGACCATCGAGAGGGTGAGCGGAAGGCGTCTTTTCAGATGCTGCTTCATTCCGACTCACCGCTCACTGTGACCGAAGAGCGCATGATGAATTTCAAGACTATGGGCTATGAGCCAAGCCGCGTGTATGAGGGCGGCTTTCAGTTTCAGAAGCATTACTTCGGACCCAAGCCCGGTGAGTTGACGGAAAAGACGGCCGAAGGGCGGATCACAGAAGAGTTTCAATGTGCGCAGTTTCTCGATGGACTGCTGCAGGTGAGATTCTGGGTGAGAAATCTTGCACGCAAATCGACTTCCTTCCGGCTGCAAACATCCAAGGACTGGTTCTATCCTGATTTTCTGTGTCAACTGACGGACGGCCGTACGCTGGCGGTCGAATATAAGGGAAAACATCTCTTCGACGGTGTCGATGCCGAAGATAAACGAGCGGTTGGAGAGATATGGGCCTCCCGGAGCGATGGCCGCTGTCTCTTCGTGATGCCGACCGACGGCGATTTTTCAACGATTCGTAAGATGCTGGGCGCATAACCCCTGATCACGATACCGGTCTCAGGAGGGGCATGGGTTGCAGAGAATTCCAGCAGGTTGTAGAGTTTTCCAAAACAGCGTAGGGTTTCTGAGACATTTTTCAAGGAGTGGAGCCGATGACGACCCTTGCCCTGACTATTGAAAAACAGGCCCGGAAGCTTTCGCCGACTGAGCGTGAACGGTTGGCTGCGCGACTCATGGCAGGGATGAACGGCGAACGCCTGACCTCAGTGGATGAAGCCTGGGTCGCAGAGGCAGAGCAACGATTTTCCGCCTGGAAGC
>DAONAB010000315.1:0-3743 GCA_035400805.1 Nitrospira sp.
TCCCTTGCAACAGCGGATGGGTCGGCTCGGACTGCTGCGATGTCCGATAGGCGATGACACGATTCGGAATATAGGTCCGGCTGACTGCCGCGCATAACGCGACGGTGTTGGAATCGCCGGATGCCCCGATGACGGCAATTTCTACCGGGCCGCTGGTCAACAAATCGACGACGGTCAGACTCTTCGCAAACGCGCGCGGGTAGCGGGCGATCTGGCGCCCATAGGCGCGCACAGCCGCAGCAGCCGCTTGCCGGAAATCTTCCCGCCCGAAGTGATAGGACAATCGGGCCAGCGCCGCTGCCGCGACGGCATTCCCGCTCGGCGTGGCTCCGTCCGGACCTTCACGACTGCGCATGATCAGGGCTTCATGGCCCGTGGCGGTGGTGAAGAATCCGCCCTGTTGACTGTCGGAGAAATCCGCCAGGATGCGCTCCGCGAGCCGCACCGCCGCAGACAGGTACCGCTCGTTGCCGCCTGCTTCATAGGTGTCGATCAAGCCTTCGGCAAAATAGGCATAGTCTTCCAGGTAGGCATCCAGGTGAGCCGTGCCGGCGCGATAGGTCCGCAACAGTCGTCCGTCAGTCTTGGAGAGAGTCGTCAAGAGAAACTCACAGGCTCGCTCGGCAGCAGCCCGGTATCGCGGCATGTCGAACACCCGCCCGGCTTCCGCCATGGCGCTGATCATCATCCCGTTCCAGGCCGTGATGACCTTGTCATCGAGTCCGGGCGGGACCCGTTTCGCGCGCGCCGCATAGAGCAACGGCTTGACTCGATCGATGGTCGCCTGCAGGTCCTCAACGGTCAGCCCCAACTCTTTCGCCACCAACGCGACGGACTTGGCCGTATGCAGCACATTCTTGTGCTCCCAGTTGCCGCCCGGTGTGACATCGTAATAGGCACAGATCCGCCGCACGTCCTCTTCGTTCGAAAGCACCGCGCGAATTTCCTCCGGCGTCCAGACGAAGAATTTCCCCTCCACCCCTTCGGAGTCGGCATCGGTTGCGGAATAGAACCCGCCCTCGGGAGACGTCATTTCCTTCAGAATATAGTCGAGGGTTTCACAGGCCACGCGACGGTAGTTTTGATCTCCGGTCACTTGAAACGCTTCGACATAGACGCGCGCCAGCAGGGCGTTGTCGTACAGCATCTTCTCGAAATGGGGCACCAGCCACCGTTCGTCGGTGGAGTAGCGCGCGAAGCCGCCCCCGATCTGATCGTAGATCCCGCCGGCCGCCATGGCATCCAACGTAGTGCGGACCATCGTGAGCGTATGGGGATCCTTGGTGCGGTGATAACAATGGAGCAACAGCGAGAGGCCGGTGGCAGGCGGAAACTTCGGGGCGCCGCCGAATCCTCCGAGCTTGGCATCGAAGTCCTCCGCAAACTGGGTCACGGCCATGTCGAGCTCGGCTTCGCCGACCGTGGTCGGGGAAGGGGCGTGACTTCCGTCCTGCAGGCGCGCGGTGAGGGTCGCGGCTTGGGTCAGTACGCCCGCATGATCTTTTTCCCAATACTCGGCAATTTTCTTGAGCAGAGTGGGGAAGCCCGGACGGCCCCAGCGGTCCTCCGGCGGGAAATAGGTGCCGGCAAAGAACGGTTTCTGATCGGGGGTGAGGAACACGGTCATGGGCCAGCCACCCTGATTCCGGTTCAGCGCCAGCGTGGCCTGCATGTAGATCTCATCAAGATCGGGCCGCTCTTCGCGATCGACTTTGATGCAGACGAAATGTTGATTCATGATCCGGGCGATCGCCTCGTTCTCAAACGATTCCCGCTCCATGACATGACACCAATGGCAGGAGGAATAGCCGATCGAGAGGAGAATCGGCCGCTTCAGTTTCGCGGCTTGCGCCAACGCTTCAGGTCCCCAGGGATACCAATCCACCGGGTTATAGGCGTGTTGCAGGAGATAGGGACTAGTCTGCTGTATGAGGCGATTCGGCTCGCGGCCGGGGGTTGTGCTGGTCATGCGCGAACCGTATCACGCACCGATTGAATGGGTCAATGAAGCGAAGGAGAGAAGGAAGGGCAACCGCGCGAGGCAAAAAAATTGGCTCGCGCCGGCATCCGGAGTCGCGAGCCAATTTGGACTACGAAAGAACGTCGGAAGCGGGGATCAGTGTCCGCCCTTCTTTTCGTCCTTCTTCTTCTCTTCGCCGAACACGGTCTGGGACAGGTGTCCACCCTTCTTCTCTTCCTTCTTCTTATCATCGCCGAAGAGGGTCTGGGAGAAGTGGCCGCCCTTCTTCTCTTCCTTCTTCTTGTCGTCACCGGCGAACGACGGGGCGGTGAATGCAACGAGAATGGCTGCCGCTACGAATGCAAATAGAGCACGCTTCATGGAAACCCCTCCTTGAAAGGTTGAGAATATAAGTGCCCACCACAAGGGCGGGCCGAGGGTAGCCAACCTGTCAAAAAAAGTCAACGAAACTCTTCACCATCTTGTTTTGCCTCCGCAGACAGCCCGCCAGGGCCTGGGACGCCCCCTGGCGAACAGCTCCACAATCTTTTCCGGTTGGATTCGAATCAAAGCTGAATTCTCAATATGATATGAGCTGAACATCAACCAATCATTGCGCCTTCATCCTCTTCAGACTTGCCCATGGTTCTCGTGTCATCGTTCCTGCGAATCTCACATGCCGACTGCGTGCATCAGAAGGTCTTTGGCGACAGTTCCTATTCGGTGGGACGCGGCAGCCCTGCGCAGCGAACAAGCCCTTTAGTCCGCCCCCGCGTATCATCCACTGTGATACACTCGTGAACAAGGCCACTCACCTCCGGGTCGCAGCTTATGACCACCGATGACATCGGTCCCTATTCCAACTACCGCCTGACCGTCCGCCTCGCACTCCTCAACAAACCAGGTATCTTCGCAAAAGTGGCCGGGTTGCTGGCCGAAGAGGGGGCCAACCTCGGGGCCGTAGACATCGTGTCGGCGAATGCCGAACGCATGATTAGGGACATTACCTTCGACGTGCAGAATGAGGCCCACGGAGAACGTGTCCTCGAACGGCTCGAAGCCCTGCCGGAAGTGAATGTGCTCTCGGCATCCGACCGGATTTTCCTCCTCCATCTGGGCGGAAAAATCAGAGTCCAGAGCAAAGTCCCGGTCAATACGCGCAATGTCCTCTCGATGATTTACACACCCGGGGTGGGGCGTGTCTGCCAGGCCATCGCGAAAGACCCATCGAAAGCCTATGCCTTCACGATCAAGAGCAATAGCGTGGCCGTCGTCACCGACGGGTCTGCGGTACTGGGTTTGGGCAATCTTGGTCCTGCCGCCGCGCTGCCGGTCATGGAAGGCAAGGTCATGTTGTTCAAGGAATTGGCGGGCATCGACGCCTGGCCGATTTGTGTCGCCACGCAGGACCCGGATGAGATCATCCGCATCGTGCGCGGCATCGCCCCCGGTTTCGGCGGCATCAACCTGGAAGACATCAGCGCCCCGCGTTGCTTTGAAATTGAACGCGCACTCAAGACATCCCTCGACATTCCCGTCATGCACGACGATCAGCACGGTACGGCCGTCGTCCTCCTGGCCGCTCTGACCAATGCATTGAAGGTAGTCGGAAATCGAATGGAAGATGTCCGGATCGTGGTGAACGGCCTGGGCGCAGCCGGAACCGCCTGTTGCCGTATTCTGCTCGCCGCCGGGGCGTCCCATCTCATTGGGTGCGACAAGGAGGGTATCGTGCTGATGGGTGATGCGGAGGAACTGCGAGCCTGCCGCACCGATCTTCACG
>DAONAB010000316.1:0-3716 GCA_035400805.1 Nitrospira sp.
CCCGGACGAGGCGAGGGTTCATCTGAAAGGGAATGCCCACTGACTGGAGGGCTGCCGTCACCTTTTCAAAATGGTCTCGTGCCGGCGGTGACAAGGAATCAGCCAGGCGGGGTGCCTCCTCCGTGGCGGCGCGGCACTCAGGTACCTTGCAGTCCAAGACCCGCAGCGGATTGGCCTCGATCCGTCGCTGGCAATTCCCGCAGAGACGGCTATCGACTCCCTTCAGGAACGCCACGAGGAGCGGTTTGTACCGGGCCCGATCCTCGGCATATCCCAGGTTGTTAATTTCCAGGGTCAACCCCGGCAGCGTGAGATCAGAGAGGAATCTCCACAGGAGCGACAGGACTTCGACATCGGCCCGCGGATCCGACACCCCGAAGGATTCCACCCCGAACTGATGAAACTGCCGCAGCCGTCCGGCCTGCGGCCGTTCGTGCCGGAACATCGGGCCGGCATAACAATATTTCTGTGGCCGGGGATCGGCGGCGCGGTTGTGTTCGATAAACGCCCGAACGGTCCCGGCTGTCCCTTCAGGCCGCAGGGTGAGCGACGACCCGTCGCGATCCGCGAAGGTATACATTTCCTTTTCGACGATGTCCGTCGTCGCCCCGATACTGCGTGCGAATAGCGTCGTGGTCTCGAAGATCGGGACGCGGATTTCTTGAAATCCGTAATTGAGCGCCCAGCGCCGCGCGGTATCCTCGATGAATCGCCAGCGGGGGGACTCTTCCGGAAGGAGATCTTTAACGCCTTTGATGGCCTTAATCATGGCTCTAGTAGGGGGTTCGCGGTCGTTCGAGCGGGACTATAACGGCGGGCTTGCGGGCAAGTCAACGCAGCGGGCTGCGTCATCCTATGAAACACAATGGGGAGCGAGTCACAAATTGATCACCGAGCGGGGACTCCATCTTACTGCGGCCATGGGTGACCAGACAGGCCGGTGTTGCACCCTCTTCGCCGCGGGCGTATAGTGCCCTCCTTGTAAAAAAGCCGGTGTGCCACCAACGTGTCGGTCCGTTCGCTTCGTAGCCGCTCGGTCCTATACTTCAAGCCTATGACGACTTCAACCCGCCGCGTGATTGCCCTGGCTCCGATGCCCCCGGAGAAGTCCGCCTATGCCCTGGCGCGCTATAGCCGGTCGCCGGACTCCATTGAAGACAGCATCAAGTGGGTGCACGGGCATTCATCCGAGAAATTCTGGGAACAGTTTTACTTCGATTACGGGCATGGGTCGATCGCAGACCTGGGCCACGTCATTATCTGCTTCGAGCAGATTTCCGAACTCGCCGCCATCCGACTGGAAGACGAGCCGGTGTGGGACGGCCAGGCCAAGTCGAGCCGGTACCAGAATTTCGCCACCTCCAGCTGGTTCGTACCCGGCACCATTCGCGGGCAGGAGATCGAGGCGAGTTATCTCGGCATTCTGCGCGGGCTCTCGACGGTCTATCGCGCCCTGCATGATCCCTTGAGCCAGTTCCTCACCGAGCGTGAGCCTCGACCGGACAGCATGACCCCCGCTGCGTATCAACGAGCCATCACCGCGCGCGCCTTCGACGTGACCCGCTATCTGCTGCCCTTGGCGGCCCAGACCAATGTGGGGCAGGTCGTCAGCATCCGGACGCTTGAAAAACAGATCACCCGCCTCTTGTCCTCGCAGATCCCGGAATTGCGCCAGCTGGGGGAAGAGCTGCAGGACGCCTGTCGCAAGCCGCCGGTGAATCTGTGGGGTGAATTGTCCGGTCAGTCCGCCGGGTTAGGCGAGCCAATGGCTCCGACCCTGGCACGATATGCGAAACCGAATGTCTACCAGGCCGAAGTGTACACTGACCTGGCCCGCTACGCGAAAGAGGCGCTGAAAGGCACCGGATTAGATGAGCCCTCCGCCTACGGAGCCGCGGAACCAGTGGACTTGATCGAGCCCCACGACCCGCTCGACGAAGTGGTGACGACGCTGCTCTATCGAGCATCCCAGGCCCCCTATCGCCACATTCTCGCTGTCGTCCGGGACTGGACCGACAAACAAAAACAGGACACCTTGGAAGTCGCGTTTCAGAAACGCGGGCCATACGATGAATTGATCAAGGAATTCCGCAGCGGGTATGCGTTCATCTTCGACGTCATGATGGATATCGGTGGCTGGCGCGACATGCATCGGCATCGCCGCTGCCAACAGGTGCAGCAGAATTTCACCACGGTACATGGGTTTGAAACGCCGCCCATCCTGGCCGAAGCCGGGCTCGAACAGGAATATCGAGAGGCGATGGGGCATGTGAAATCGGATATCGAACGGCTGAAGAAATCCAGCCAGGAAGCCGCGCTCTACGCCATTCCGTTCGGGTTTTCCGTCCGCTGCCTGTTCAAGATGGACTATGCCGAGGCGGAATACATCGCGAAATTGCGATCCGGCGTGAAGGGGCACTGGTCCTATCGCACCATCGCCTGGCTCATGAAAGAAAAAATTACTGCACGGTATCCCATCCTCGGCGCGCGCATGCAGGCGACCCCGCCGGATGTGCAGGATGCCTTGACCCGCTGACCGGCACACCGAACCATCTCATGAATGAGCCACTCCACCAGATCGAAACGGCCTTCCTTGCGGGCGACTGGGACCGACTAGGGTATGAAGCCGGGGCCTGGGTCCGTGCGCTCGAAGCCGCCGACGAAAAGGACCCCCGTCCCTACTTCGCCTTGAACGTCACGCACCTGATTCGCGCCGAGTATGCTGAGGCGTGGCGAGTGCATGCGCATGCATTGCAGGAGACAGCAGACATCGAGCGGGTGGGCGAATGGGTGCAAGCCGTCCTGAAGCAGCATCCCGACAATCCGTACGTGAACCTGGTGCAAGGCATGTTTCTGGCGCAGTCCGGCCAATCGGAACAATCGGTGGTCTTCTACAAAGAAGCCGCGCGCCTGGCGCCACAGTCCGCCTATCCCCATTATTTTCTTGCCCAGATCCACGAGCGGGCGAACCATCTCGAAATGGCGATTAAGGAGTATCGGGAAGCGGTGAAACTGGATCCGGCATTCGCCGCGGCCCGCACGAACTTAGGGGTCGCCTATCAGGAGCAGGGCCGGCTCGAAATGGCCATTCCTCAATATCGCGAAGTGATCAAACTGAATCCGAACGATGGTGTTGCCCATGCCAATCTTGGCTGCGCGCTGGCGGAACAGGGAAAGTTCGAACCGGCGCTCCAAGCCTACAAGGAGGCGCTACGGCTCAATCCCAATGATGCAGAAATTCACTTCGCCTTGGGCGGGGTCTATGAAACTAAAGGCCGTGTGGATCTCGCCGTCAAAGAGTATCGCACCGCCACGGAAGCCAATCCGGATCTCGCCCCGGCTCATACCGCGCTTGGGTGGTTACTGATGGAGCAGTCACGACCGGGTGAGGCCATGGACGCCTTCAACCGCGCCGTGAAAGCGAACCCCGAGGAGGCGCAAGCGCTCTACGGCATCGGCAGAATCTATGCCGCCAAGGGCAAACGGGAAAGTGCCGCCGAAAACTTCTCCAAAGCCATCCGCTTCGAAAAAGATCCCACCAAGAAAAATGCCATCATGAACGCCCTCTTCGCCAGCGGTCAGACAGGGGATTGAGGCGCGAACGCTTCCCCTTCTGTGCTCGCGCAACGGAAAGGCAAACCCTCCCGACCTTGGGGGCAAGGACTGTCCGACCGCGTTCAACCTCCCCGGGATTCACCGGTTGCTGAAAAATTCGA